>CALFXO010000101.1 GCA_937958025.1 uncultured Syntrophobacteraceae bacterium | reverse complement strand
GGTCCAGGTGCGGGCGGGGTTGTACTTGGTGGTGACCAGCCGGTGGCGCGGGTCGATGGGCGTAGCGACCGGGGCGCCAAGGTAGACGTCGCCCAGGCCGATCACGAGGTACGACGCATCGAAGACGATCTTCCTGACCTCCTCGACGTCTTTCAGCCCATTGATGCGCCGGATGAACTCGATGTTGCTCGGGCACCAGGGGGCGTCTTTGCGCACCGACTGGGTGTATTTTTCGATGGCGAGGCGCGTCGCCGCGTCGTCCCAGCTGAGGGGCAGGTGGACGATGCGCGCCGGGACCGTCGCCGTCCGCTCGGCGCCGAGCGCGTCCTCGGCGTAGCGAAGGAGCGCGAGCAGTTCCGGCAGGGGCAGTATCCAGTTGTCGTAGTGCACCTGGAGCGACCGGACGCCGGGGGTGAGGTCGATCACGCCGGGGACCCGGAGCTTTTCGAGGTAGAGCATCAGCCGGTGCACACGGAAGCGCAGCTTCAGGTCGAGGACGGGCGGTCCGTATTCGATGAGGAGGTATTTGTCGCCCGCGCGGCGATAGACGATCCGCTCGTTTTCGTCGTTTGCGGGGCGCTCCGCCACGATGGCGGGCTCATAGCGCGCGCCGGCAAGGTCGAGTTCGGATGCCGACGGCTCGAGGGTCTCGATGAAGCGCTCCTGCGCGGCTTCGAGGATCTCCGCCGCGCGCTGCGTGAGCCGCACGAAGCGCACGCGGTCTCCGGGCCGCAACTGGCCGACCTTCCAGAGCTCGGCCCGCACGATGGTGGCCGGGCAGACGAACCCGCCGAGGCTCGGTCCGTCGGGGCCGAGGATGATCGGCATGTCGCCCGTGAAGTCGATGGTCCCGACGGCATAGGCGTTGTCATGGATGTTGGACGGGTGGAGCCCCGCCTCCCCGCCGTCCGGGCGCGCCCATTCCGGCTTAGGGCCGATCAGGCGCACTCCTGTCCGGGAGGAGTTGTAATGCACTTCCCACTCCGCCCCGAAGAAGGCGTCCATGTCGGCTTCAGTGAAAAATTCCGGCGCGCCGTGGGGGCCGTAGAGCACGCCGATCTTCCACACATCGGGGGCGCGGAGACGCGCCGTCTCCGGGAGGGCGCGCGGCTTTCCGGCATGCATGGAGCCTATGTGCAGCACGTCGCCCGCGCGGAGCGCCCGTCCGCCGTGGCCGCCGAAACGCCCGAGGATGAACGTCGAGCGGCTCCCCATGTAGAGCGGCGCGTCGATGCCGCCGCGAACCGCGATGTAGGCCCGCTGGCCGCCGGTGAGCGCTCCGCACTCGAGCACAGCCCCTTTCCTTGTGGTCAGCGGAACCCCGGTGGGAACCGGAACGCCGTCGATCCTGGCTCCCATGTCCGCCCCGGTGAGCGCAATGACCGTTTCACGGTTGAACCGAAGGCGCGGTCCCTGCGCGGTGACCTCGAGCCCGGCCGCGTCCGGCGCGTTGCCGACGGCCCGGTTGGCCAGGCGGAAGCCGAGCGCGTCCATCGGCCCCGAAGGCGGCGCGCCGACGGCCCAATAGCCCAGCCTGCCGGGGTAGTCCTGCACGGTGGTCTGCGCGCCCGGAGCTTCGACCTCTATGGTCGGGGCGTTGTATTCAAAGCCGTCGAGCAGGCGGGTGGTGTACGATCCGGCGGCGAAGTCGTCCATGTCCGCGATTTGCCGCAGCAGCAGGAGGTTGGTTTCGAGCCCGGCAAGGCGCGTCCCGTCGAGCGCCCGGCGAAGCGCCGCAATGGCTTCCGCCCGGTCCGCCCCCCACACGATGAGCTTCGCGAGCAGCGGGTCGTAAAACGCCGTGATCTCGGAGCCGCGCCGCACCCAGCCATCGCAGCGCACGCCATCCGGAAAGCGGACTTCGGTCAGCACGCCGGAGCTAGGCTGAAAATTCCTGCCGGGGTCTTCCGCGTAGATCCGCGCCTCAATCGCCGCCCCTCTGGGTATCCGCGGCGCCCCGTGCATTTTGGGGCGCTCGCCCGCCGCGAGCCGGATCATCCATTCCACGAGGTCTATTCCGAGCACGGCTTCGGTGACGCCATGCTCCACCTGGAGGCGGGTGTTCACTTCAAGGAAATAGAACTCCCCGGTCGCCGCGTCGAAAATGAATTCCACGGTGCCGGCGGAGGCGTAAGAGACGCTTGCGGCGAGGCGGCGGGCCGTTTCGTGCAGGGCGAGCCGCGTCTCGGGGGCGAGCCCCGGCGCGGGAGTCTCCTCGATGACCTTCTGGTTGCGGCGCTGCACGGAGCAGTCCCGCTCTCCGAGGGCGAGCGCTTCGCCCCGCCCGTCGCCGAACACCTGCACTTCGATGTGGCGAGCCCGCTCGATGAGCTTTTCGAGGAATATTCCCGCGTCGCCGAAATTGTTCCGGCTGAGCCGCTCGATGCGCTCGAAAGCCGCGCGCAACTCTTCTTCGCCGTCGCAGCGGCTCATGCCGATGCCGCCCCCTCCGGCGGTGCTTTTCAGCATCACCGGGTATCCTATGGCGGAGGCCGCCCCGCAAGCTTCATCCGCCGAATGGAGCAACCCGGAGCCCGGGAGGAGAGGCGCGCCGCAGGCGGCGGCGATTTCCCTCGCGCGGTGCTTGAGGCCGAAATCACGCAATTGCTGGGGCGTGGGGCCGATAAAGACGATCCCCCGCGCGGCGCACGCCTCCGCGAGTTCGGCGTTTTCGCTCAAAAAGCCGTAGCCGGGATGAATCGCTTCCACACCCGCTTCGGCGGCGACGGCAAGGATTTTTTCGGCGTCGAGATAACTTTGCCCCGCCGGGGGCGGCCCGATGGCATAGGCTTCATCCGCTTCGAGCACATGGCGGGCGCCCGCGTCCGCCTCCGAATAGACGGCGACCGAGGCGATTTCCATCCGCCGCAGGGTGCGGATGATGCGGCAGGCGATTTCCCCACGATTGGCGACCAGCACTTTCCTGAACATGACGTAAGACTCCCGTGGCGCTTTTTCAGCGCCAGATCAGCATCCGGACCGGGGTCGGATTGTAGGCGTTGCAGGGGTTATTGAGCTGCGGGCAGTTTGAAACGAGGACGACCACGTCCATTTCGGCCCGAAGTTCTACGTATTTTCCCGGCTCCGAGAGGCCGTCCTCGAAATGGGAGCCGCCCTCGGGGTTGACGGGAACATTCATGAAAAAGTTGATGTTGCTCACCTGGTCGCGCTTGCTCCTCCCATGCCCCCAGTCGAGAATGCCCTGGAGGAAGACGTCGCGGCAGCTGTGCATGAAGCGCTTGCCGAGCGAATAGCGCACGGTGTTGCTCTCCGCCGAACAGGCGCTCCCGAGCGTGTCGTGCCGCCCGCAAGTGTCCGCGATCACGGTCAGCATCACGCGGTTTTCGCTCGAATATATCTCCGTTCCCGTCGATATGTAGACGTTGCGCTGCTCCCGCATGGTGTTGTTGGGGCTGTAGCGCTCCGTGGGGTCGGCGGCGTTGTAGAAGAGCGTGTCCACGGCCTGGTTGCCGTGGAGATCCACGATGCGCAGGATTTCCCCGCGCGCGAGGCGATGCCTCCAGTAAACGCCTGACGGAACGGTTTCGTCGTAGACGGCGTCGGATTCCCTGAGAACGCTTTTAACGAGGGTTTCGCTCATGACATGCGGCTCCTTGTCCCATCAGATGTGGTAGAGTTCGGTGTTGAAAAATCCGCGTTCGTTCTCCGGGCATTTCCGGCGGCAGGGGTCGTCCTGCCCGGCGGGCGGGCAGGCGACGATGGAGGCGAGGACGGGCTTTCGCTGGTAGCTCGCGGCGGGATTCAACGGATGCATGCCCGCGTCGAGCACCACCAGCGTGTCCATCTCGGCGCGCAGTTCGACGACGGAGCCCGGCTTCGAGAAGCCTTCGACGTATCTCAGGCCGCCGTCGGGGTCCACCGCGACCTTCGAGAAAAAGTTGACCACCTCGGCGAAATCCACCTTCCCCAGCCCGTGTTTGGCCATCTCCACCAGCATGGAGTCGTATCCGTTCCGGTGGAAATCGTTGCGGTGCTCCTGGTAGGTCTTCTCCCCGAACCGCTCCCGGATGTGCGAAGCGTATGTCACGCCGCAGATGACGTCGTGCCAGCCGCAGGAGTCCTCGACGATCGACATGAGAATCCGGCCCATGTCCGAATAGATGCACCAGTGGAGGCCGAGCGAGGAAATGTGCTGGATTTTCAGCGTGTCGCCCATGTCGTAGCGCTCGCTCGTGTTGTGGGCGTTGAAGAATATCGCCGAAACGTTCGCTCCGCCTTCCAGGTCGGTCAGCCGCAGGGCCTTCCCGCGCTTGACGATGTGCGACCAGTTCCAGCCGCCTTCGATTACCTTTTCATAGAGTGCGGGTTTTCCGCTTTGCATTTCCGTGCTCCTTTTCGGTTGCCTATGAGTCGCGCCCTTGGGGCGTCCGGCGCATCACGAGGTGCGCGCATGCAGGGGCGGCAGCACCTCGGAAGTGAGGGTCAGCCGCGCGGTCTTCACCCCCCGGCAGGCGAGGATTTTGTTCAATATGCAATGCAGTTGGGCGACCGGCCCCTGCACCAGCCAGACCTCCAGCGTGTGGAAATCCTCGAGCATGACGTGCAGGCTGGATATCACCTCGGGGAGGTGCTGCCTCGCGACGTCGATCAGGTGGACGCGAAGACTCGGGGCTTCCTCGGAGTACACGAGGGTGATCGTCCCGGCCATGACCTGCCTGCCCTGGCGCCCCTTCTGGTCCACCAGCTCCCGGCGCACCATGTCCGCTATGGCCTGGCTGCGATTGGGGAATCCCCGCGCATCCAGCAGGCGGTCGAGGTCCCTGCAAAGGCCCTCGGGAAGCGAGACGCTGATGCGCTGCACTTTTTCCTTGTTGGCAAACATGGGGCCGCCTCCTCTACGTCACTTCGTCGTCCACGCAGGTGAGCCGCAGCATGGGGAGTTCGTCCTCCACTCCGCTGTCGGGGTGGATCAGCTCTTCCAGGCGGGCCTTCACCGCGAGGAACTCGAGGCTCAGGAACTGTTTCGGCGAACGCGGCTGCGGAACGGGCACTTCGATCAGCTCCGCGACCTCCCCCGGATTGGCCTTGAGCACCAGGATGCGGTCGGAAAGATAGACCGCCTCGTCGAGGTCGTGCGTGATGAAGATGATGGTGATGTCCACCTTGCGCCAGATCTGCAACAGGTAAGACTGCATGCGGGCTCGTGTCTGGGCGTCGAGCGCCCCGAAGGGCTCGTCCATGAGGAGCACCCTGGGGCGGTTAGCGAGCGCGCGGGCGATGGCCACCCGCTGCTTCATGCCCCCGGAGAGCTGGTGCGGGTAGTGGTCGGCGAAATCGGCCAAGCCGACCATTTCAATCCACTGCATCGCCTCGGATTCCGCGAGCATGTCGCTCAGTCCTCCCACCTGGAGCCCGAACATCACGTTGCGCTTGATGGTGAGCCAGGGGAAAAGCGTGTACCCCTGAAAAACCATGCCCCTCTCCGGACCGGGGACGGACACCACCTTCCCTTCCAGCAGCACCGCCCCTTCCGTGGCCGATTCCAGCCCGGCCAGTATGCGGATGAGCGTGGACTTGCCACAGCCCGAGGGGCCGATGATCGAAAGGAATTCCCGGCGGCGGGCGTGCAGCGAAACGTTGAGGAGCGCCGTGTTTTCACCCTGCTCCGAAGGAAACCGCTTGGTGATGCTCCGGGCTTCCATGATGACAGGCCGCTCGCGCAGGCGCGCCATGCGGTCGGCCACCTCCGGGCTTTGCTCTTTGTAGCTTGGCAGTTCTATGGCATGCATGTTCGCGCCTAACCTTCACTGGGTTCGCGTACAATCGCGGATCGTCCGGGGGCCGCGGCCGCCCTCGCCCTGATGGGCGGCGCGGGGTCCATTATGAACCGGAAGAACCTGTTGCGCCGTCCGCCGTTCCAGACAAAAAGATTCTTTTCAATGACCCCCAGCAGGTAGTCTGTCCCAAATCCTATGACGCCAATGATGAGAATCGCCGCGTACACGTTTTCGTAGATGCGGTACTTCGCCTGTTGGTTGATGAACCAGGTGATGCCCGTGCTCGCCCCCACGACTTCCGCGACAATCAGGTAGGTCCAGGCCCACCCGAGGAGGATGCGCATGTCACGGTAGATGTGCGGGGAGATGGCCGGGAGCACGACGCGGCGGACAAGCGTCGCCCCGCGCGCCCCGAGCGTCTGGGCGGCCTCGATGAGGGCGGGCTCCACCTTGCGGGTGGTGTTCGCGATCACCAGCACCTGCTGGAAAAACGTGCCGATGAAGATAATCGCTATCTTCGGGCCGTCGCCGATGCCTAGCACCGCCACCGCGAGCGCGCCGAAAACAGGAGCAGGCAGGTAGCGGAAAAACTCGATAAAGGGCTCGAAGAGCTTCGATATCAGCCCAAACACCCCGCAGAGGATGCCTAACGGGACGCCGATGATCGACGAAATCCAGAAAGCCAGGAAGACGACCCGGATGCTGTGCCAGAGGCTCTCATGCAGCCAGGGCTCCTCGGGGCGGCGCGGTTCGGTGGTGAACGCCGTGTACATCGCCCGCGCGACCTCGTGGGGCGCCGGCAGGTAGACGGGATTAGCCCGGACGCCCCTGGCCTGCCTGCCGTTTTCCGAGGCAATCCGCGCGTTTTCCTGCTCAAACGAGGCGCGGTCGACCAGTCCGCCCTTCTCCAGATAGATGCTGTCGCCGCTGTCCGTAATTTCGACGAGCGGGTGCCAGATGAAGGGAACGTAGCTCACCAGGCACCAGATCACGAGCGGCAGCACGAAGGAAAGGACCGTTAGAATCGCGGAGCGGCGCGCGGGCGGCTCCTTGCGTATGGCAAGCCAAGGGGCGTGCGACATGACCGGCTCCTTACTTCTTCATCGCCTTGGTGAAGGACGCATCGAGGCAGGTATCCACCGTTACGGGCTTTTCATAGATCTTGTTCGCCACGAAAAAGTCGTTCACCACTTCGGAGGACCCGTAAATGTTGTTGAATCCCGGCCCCTTCTGGTAGGCGGCAAGCGCCTCGTCGAGCGTCAGGAGCTTCGTGCCGTCGAGAAACGCCTCGTACTCCTCTGGCTTGAGGTTCACGCGGGCGGAGAGGATTTCAAGCATTTCCTTGCGATTGGCGGGGTTTTTCATGTAATCGATCACATCGTACCAAGCGGCGACGACTTTTTCCCAATCGGCCTTTCGGGACATAAGGCTCCCGATCGACACGGCGAGCGTGTCGTAGATCAGGCCCGGTTCGTCCGCGCTGGTGTAAACCGCCTTCGACCCCGGCACGGACTTGAGCGCCTGCCCGGAATTGGGCTGCCATGCGACGATGGCGTCCACGTCGCCGGAGGCGAGCACCTGCGCCGTTTCGTGGGTCGCGACGTTTACGAGCGTAACGTCGGATTCCGTCATCCCGTTTTTCTTCAACGCATTGAGGAGGAGTTCATGGCTGAGGCAGCCCATCTCGACGCCGATTTTCTTCCCCTTGAGGTCCTTCACGGATTCGATGCCGGGGCGGGCCACCACCTTGTCGTTGCCGTTGCTGTAGTCGTTGATGAGGATCATCACGTTGCGGGCGCCGGTCGCGTTCATGACGAGCGAATCGCCGTTAGCCACGCAGACCGCGTCCACTTTGCCCGCGGAGAAGGCGTCCATGGAGGCGAGGTACTCGAACCACTCGAGCTGGACTTCCACGCCGTGCTTCTGGAAGAATCCCTTACGGGCCGCGACGTCCCAGGCCACCCAGCCTGGCCAGTCACTGTAGGCGATCTTGAGGGGCTCGGCGAAGGCCGCGCCGGTCAGGAGCAGTATGCAGGTCAGGGCCATGAGCAAAGTTTTCTTCATTTTCGGTTGTCCTTTCTCGTGCGTCGTTTTCGGGATGCGATTTAGTATTACGATTCAATCAATTCGTAATACGAACTGAGCAACACGCATGCCACCCCCGTCCTAAGAAGCAAGAGGCAGTGATCCAGAGCGATTTACACACAAAAATTACTATAAAATTAATATGTTATGATTGTAGCGACATAAGAGAAAAATATAGGAGCCACAAGAAATATAGAACAATTATGAATCAATACGCTCATGGCGGCGCAAAATTGCACCAATTCATCCAGTCGTTCGAATAAGCGGGAGTGCGCCACCAAACGCCGCATGCTTTTCGCTTGGCGGAAAGCCCACATTGCAACGTCCAAAGAGAGCGATTGTTGCGAAAAATTCAAAAAGCAGCCACTCCCCTTCCGGCGCGCTTTCTGTTAATTTAAAAGGATGCAAGGAAGCTGTTGAGAGACGGAGCCCGCGCAGCCCCGATATCCACTAATGCACCGTACACCTGGAGTAAAGCCGCTCAGATGATTCTAGAACAGGAACACAAAAACAAGGCGCTGTTGGTCTTGTGCTTTTTGGGTCTTGTGGTTTCCATCGTCGCCGGCCTCGCCGACCACGTCTCCTGGATGGGAGCCCTCTGTACGTCGTTTTCCAAGGGATGCAAGGAAGCGGCGAGGTTTGAAATGCTCCGCCTTCCGGTTTGGATTTCAGGGGCTGCATTCTACGCCGTCCTGGGACTGGCGCTTTTCCTACTGCGGAGCGCCGTCTTCTGGCTGGTCGCTGGCGCGTTTGGCGTGGAGCTTTATCTCGCTTGGATCATGGCGTCCACCCAGACCATTTGCCCGTTTTGCATCGCAAACCTCATCGTCGTCCTTCTTCTGGCAATTATGGCCTTCGACAAGGCGAGGTTCTGGCAAATGAGCGCGGTGTGCCTGCTCTTCTTTTTGTTCGCCGCTCTCGGGGTTTCAAAGCCAACAGAGTTGGCGGCATCCGCCGCCCCGGCCCGCTCAACCTCCACGCAGGAATTGGCGGCGAAGATTGGGGACGAATCCATCAGCATCGAGGATGTCGAAAGACCTCTCTCGGGCCGCATCCACGATTTGGAGCTTGAGATATACTTCGCCAAGAGGGAGCGCCTGGAAAAGACGATCGCGCAGACCGTGCTCCAGAAGGAAGCCGACTCGCAGGGGATCTCGGTGGACCAGTTGGTTTCAAAAGCCGTTCCGGCGGCGGACGTCCGGGTGGACAACGACGAACTCCAGAACTACTACGAGGCGAACCGATCTAAATACCGGGACTGGAAGGGGACGGAGGAGGAGCTCAAAGACCGCATGCGGATGTCGCTGCAACAAAAGAAAGGGTACCGAGCCCTCATGGAATACGTCAACTCCCTGTATCCCAAGTACGGAGTCGTCGTATACCTTAAGGAGCCCCCACTGCCCAACACGCAGATCTCCATAGGGAACGCTCCGACGCTCGGACCAGCCGACGCGCCCGTGACCGTCGTCGAATTTTCCGACTACGTCTGCCCGATATGCCGCAAGACGCACGACGTGACCCGTGAGATCAAGGAGAAATACAAGGGAAAGCTCCGATGGGTGTTCAAGGACTACCCCCTCGATGGGCACAAGTGGGCGCTGGAAGCGGCAGTGGCGGCCCAGTGCGCCCAGGCGGAAGGGAAATTCTGGCAATTCCAGGACCTTCTCTTTAAATCCGAAAAGGAGTTGGAGCCCGAGCGGTTGATCGAAATGTCGCTCGACCTCAACCTAAACCAGAATAATTTCATCAAGTGCCTGAACGACGAACAAAACCGTAATAAAGTCATGGAAACCCGGCAGGAGGGAATCGCGGCGGGCGTCAACGCCACGCCATCTTTTATAATAAATGGGAAGCTCGTGACCGGCGGCCTGTCCGTGGAGCGTTTTTCGGAGCTCATCGACGAAGCGTTGAAGCAGGGCAAGTGAAGCAGAGTATTGAAGCGTAAAGATGGGCGCCAGCGCATTTATCGCTTGACGGCCCCATCGAGACGAGTTAGAGAAAGCGGTTGCCTCGCTGAAGCATTTCGCTTGGTTATTGCACGATGTTTAATCTGAAAAGCCTATGGATCATGATGCAAGGGCGGTTAGCCGGGAGGGGATATGAAGGTTCTGGTAAGTGACAGTCTTTCGGAGTCGGGAGTTGACAGGCTCAAGGATGCGCCAAATTTAGAGGTGGAGGTGAACACCAGCCTCACGCCCGAAGAGCTTCGGCAGGTGATCGGGGAATACGACGCGCTGGTGATCCGGAGCGCCACCAAGGTGACGGCCGACGTCATCGAGGCGGCGGACAACCTGAAAGTCGTCGCGCGCGCGGGCATCGGCCTCGACAACGTGGATATCGAGGCGGCCAGCAAGCGCGGCATCGTGGTCATGAACACCCCCGAGGGGAACGTCATCACCACGGCAGAGCACACCATCGCCATGCTCCTCTCCCTCACCCGGAACATCCCCCAGGCAAGCGCCTCGCTCAAGGACGGCAAGTGGGAGAAAAAGCGCTTCCGAGGCAAGGAAGTCTTCAATAAGACGCTCGGCATCATCGGCGTGGGCCGGATCGGCCGCATCGTCGCCGACCGCGCCAAGGGCCTCAAGATGAACGTGATCGGCTTCGATCCGTACATCAGCGCCGACGCCATCCGCCAGCTCGACATCGAGGCGGTCACCTTCGACGAACTCCTCGAACGGGCCGATTACATCACGGTGCATACGCCCAAGACCAAGGAAACCCAGAACATCCTGAACGCCGAAGCCTTCAGGAAGGCGAAGAAGGGCGTGTTCATCCTGAATTGCGCGCGCGGCGGCATCGTGGAGGAGCAGGCGCTCTATGACGCCATCCAGTCCGGGCAGGTCGCGGGCGCGGCCCTCGACGTTTTCGTCGTGGAGCCCCCCAAGGACAACCCGCTGCTCACCCTCGACCACGTCATCGCGACGCCCCACCTGGGAGCGTCCACGGATGAAGCGCAGGAAAACGTCGCCATCGCGGTCGCCGACCAGGTGGTCGAGTATCTTTCGTCCGGCACGATCCGCAACGCCGTCAACGCGCCCAACATCGACGGCAAGGTGCTCGCCACCATGCGGCCCTACATCACGCTCTCCGAGAAGCTCGGCAGCGTCCTCACACAGATCACCAAGGGAGCGGTCGAGAAGGTCTCCATTGAGTACATCGGCGACGCTTCGTGCCAGGACGCGCGCCCGATGACGATATCCATGCTGAAGGGGCTGCTGAACCCGATCCTCAGCACGGAAGTCAACTTCGTGAACGCCCCCGTTCTCGCCAGGGAGCGCAACATCAAGGTCACGGAGTCGGTCCGCGCGGAAGCGGAAGACTTCACGAACCTCATCACGGTTTCCGTGAAAACGTCCGAGCAGGAAAACGTGGTCTCCGGCGCCATTATCGGAAAAAAAGAGCCGAGGCTCGTGCGGATCAACGATTTCCGTCTCGAAGCCGCGGTGGAGGGGCACATTCTCCTCATCTACAATATCGACACTCCCGGCACTATCGGCGCCATCGGCTCCTGCCTGGGAAAGCACCAGATCAATATTTCGCTCATGAACGTCGGGCAGGTGCGCGAGCGCGGACAGAACATTATCTTCTTAAGAACGGACGCTCCCGTGCCGCAGCACGTGTTGGATGAACTGCTCGCCATGGAGAACGTCAACGTGGTTCAGAACCTTGAACTTTAAACCTTAAAGCAGGGGGACGGAACTATGGGAGAGAAGGAAGAAAGGGAAGAGAAAGGTTTTGTGGTGAAAGACCGCCGCAAGATCTCGCTGGACGACGAGGACAAGGGCGCCGGGGCGAAGCCCGCCGCCGAAGCCGCGAGCGAGCCAAGGGAAGAGCAGGCCAAGGAGGATTTCAAGAAGGCGTCCCAAGCGGAGCAGAACCGAAGCCGGATGGCCCTTCCCGAAGTCACGTTCTCGACCTTCGTGTTCTCGCTCAGTTCCTCGGCGCTGGTGCACCTCGGGGAGATTCCCGATCCCGGCTCGCAGCGAGTGGAAACCGATCTGCCGCTCGCCAAACAGATCATAGACACATTGGGCGTCCTCGATGAAAAGACGCGGGGGAACCTGACCCCGGACGAGGACAATCTCATGAAATCGGTGCTCTACGACCTGCGCATGCGCTTCGTTCAAAAAAGCGACGCGAGGAAAGCCTGAGCGGCATGGAGCCTCTTTCTTTCCGGGCGGCGGCGCCGGCCAAGATCAACCTCTGGCTGGAAGTGATTTGCAAGCGGCCCGACGGGTATCACGACCTGTCGAGCCTCATGCTCCCGATAGGGGTCCATGACGATCTGGAAATGACGCTGCTCCCGGAAGCTCCGGGGGCGGTCGTCATCGAGTGCGACCACCCGGATGTTCCGGCGGATGCGACCAACCTCGCTGCGCGGGCCGCTTCGCTCTACCTTGACGCCGTCCGCCAGTGGAAGACCGGCGTGCAGATACGATTGAGCAAGCGCATCCCTGCGGCGGCGGGCCTGGGGGGTGGGAGTTCCGACGCCGGGACGGTGCTGCTCGCGCTGAACCGCCATTCGCCCAAGACTGTCCCGCCCGGGCTTCTTTCCGAGATGGCGCAGACCCTCGGCGCGGACGTCCCGTTTTTTCTTGCGCAATCGCCCTGCATGGCGACAGGAATAGGCGAACGGCTTCGGGCGGTTCCAGTCCTCCCGAGCTATCCAATTGTTCTCATCAAGCCCCCCGTTGCGACTCCGACCAAAGGGGTTTACCAAAGATTAAAGTTGACAAGAGGAGAAGGCCGCATTAAAATTGCGGCTCTTTTAGAGCACCCGTGGAGCCTCGCGCAGGTGATGGAAAACGATCTGGAAAGCGTCACGCTTGCCGATCACCCCATCCTTGCGGACATTAAGGCTTGGCTTGTCGGTCGCGGCGCCCTTGGGGCGCTCATGAGCGGAAGCGGCCCAACGGTGTTCGGGGTGTTTCGGCGCAGAGAGGAAGCCCTTCAAGCAGCGGCGCTGGCAGGAAAGACATGGCAGGGCTGTTGGGTGGCGGCATCCGAAACGCAAGGCGCCGTATCCTAACCAGATGAATTTGCACAATAAGCAATGGGGTGTCGCCAAGCGGTAAGGCACGGGTCTTTGGCACCCGCACTCGGAGGTTCGAATCCTCCCACCCCAGCCATATTTCAGCGCCTGTGACAATACGGTCATGGGCGCAAAACTTTTGTCGGAATATACCTGCGCGAGGATAGAGCTGTGAGCTCGAGCCGGATAAAAATTTTTGCGGGCAACTCCAATCCCGCGCTGGTGCGAGCGGTTTCCGAAGCCATGGATCTGCCTGTCGGTGAGGCGTTGGTCAGCGAGTTCAGCGACGGAGAGGTCCGGGTGGAAATCCACGAGAACGTGCGGGGAGAAGACGCCTTCGTCATCCAGTCCACATGCCGGCCCGTCAACCGGTCGTTGATGGAGCTCCTTCTCATGATCGACGCCCTCAAGCGCGCTTCCGCAGCAAACATCACCGCGGTGCTTCCCTATTATGGCTACGGGCGGCAGGACCAAAAGGACAAGCCTCGCGTTTCGATAACCGCAAAACTCGTGGCGGACCTAATAAGCGAGGCGGGGGCGGACCGCGTCATTTCCATCGATCTCCACGCAAACCAGATACAGGGTTTTTTCAAGATCCCGGTGGACAACCTCTCTGGCGTCAAGGTGCTCTTCGCCGACTTGAGAAACCACCTCTACGGAGACGAAGTGGTGGTCGCCCCAGACGCAGGGGGCGTGACACGGGCCAGGGAGTTTGCTCGACGGGTGAACGCAGACCTTGCCATCATGGACTACCGGGGCATGTCATACGACGCTCCGGCGAGCATTGTTGGCGATGTGCGCGATCGATCCGTCATATTGCTGGACGATATGGTGGACACCGGAAAAACGCTGGTCCGAACGGCGGCGGCGGCCAAGGCGGCTGGAGCGCGCACGGTGGACGCTTTCTGCGTGCACGCTATCCTCTCCCAGGGGGCCATAGATAGGATCGATGCGTCGGAAATCCGCTGGCTGGTCGTTACGGACACTATACCGCTTTCTCCCGAAGCGGCCCAGTGTGAAAAAATCAGGGTGGCAAGCGTCTCGATGATGCTGGCCGAGTGCATCGAGCGCGTGCATTACCGAAAATCGGTGTCGTCCCTGGTGGCATAGCGCAATAGCATCCGAGGGATGCATTCTATTTTAGGAGGTTTTCTCGAAATGGACGTTGAATTGACCGCCCAGCTGAGGGCGGAAAACGGCAAGGGGCCCGCGAGACGTTTAAGAAGCGAAGGGTTTACGCCCGCGATCGTATATGGACCGAAGACAACCCCCGTATCGGTTTCCGTGCCGGTCAGAAGGCTGGAAAAGCTTCTGAAGGACGCCGGAGGCGAAGCCAGATTGATTCGGCTGACGGTGGAGGGCGAAGAAACCACGGAGCCAAGATTCGTCCTGATCCGCGATGTGCAGGTTCATCCGATTCGGAGAAAGTTTCTGCACGTCGATTTCTATCAGGTCGACATGGAGCAGAAGCTGGTGGCGGAAGTGCCCGTTGAACTCATGGGAGAACCCATCGGCCTCAAGTTTGGAGGCATGCTGAACCTCCTTCGCCGCACCCTGGCAGTGCACTGCCTCCCCGCGGACATCCCGGAGAAAGTGCGCATCGACGTTGCTCCCATGCAGGTCGGGGACATCATCCACGTATCCGACCTCATCGACAAGGTGGACTTCGAGCTCGCGGACGACCCCAGCTTCCCCGTGGTGAGCGTGAGCGGCCCGGACAGTGGAAAGGCTTCCAAGGCAACTGACGAAGCTGCCGGAGAGTAAGAGCGCAAGCGCCCGCCGTCTCGAACCTACAGGTGCATGAATGTCCGAACGGGCGAAGCCGGAAGGAGGAGCCGCCATTGTCGTGGGCCTCGGTAATCCGGGAAAGCAGTACGAGTCCACCCGGCATAACGCGGGCTTCCGAGTCGTTGATCTTCTCGTCGAGAGGTGGCGGACGCCTCTCCAGGATCGTAAGTTCCAGGCAAGCTGGGGGATCGGCGTCTTTGGCGGAGACAAAGTTATTGTCGTAAAGCCGCTCACGTTCATGAACCGCAGCGGCGAGGCGGTTGGCGCAATTTTAAAATATTTCGGGATTCCTTCCAGCGCAATGCTGGTCGTCCACGATGACCTCGACCTGCCATGCGGACGCATCAAGGTGGCTAGGGGCGGAGGCGCCGGGGGGCATCGGGGAATCCTTTCCATCTTCGCGTCTGTTGGCTCGCGCGACTTCCCCAGGGTAAAGCTTGGCGTCGGTCGCCCGCTGCACGGAGAGCCCGTGGAATCCTTCGTGCTGGCCTCCCCCTACCAGCAAGAAGCAGGAACGTTTGAAGAAATGATCGCAGGCGCCGCCGACGCGGTGGAAGAGGTTCTGCGCTCGGGCGTCGAAGCCGCCGCCAACCGGTTCAACCGCAAGCTCACTTCTTGATTCCCACAGGGAGCGCACTCGCTACGTTCCCGCCCCCGCTCCACACTTTGAAAGAGCCGGCTCCACGCATCAGGGATCGGCATTCTGTTCTTTCATTCTTTTTAGACCTTTGAATTACTCGCCCACAATGATAAAATTCGTTCACGCCGTTTATTGACCCGAAAGGTGCAGAGGATCAGGGGTATGGAAAACATGAACTTCAAACCGGGGGATTTGGCCGTTTACCCTGCACACGGGGTGGGCAAAATCGAAACCATAGAAACAAAAAACATCGGAGGGACGAGACAAGATTTCTATATCATGCGCATCATTGAAAATGATATGAAAATCATGATCCCGCTCTGCAATGCGGAGACTGTAGGGTTGCGCCCCCTGATTGGCATCGATGACGTTTCAAAGGTCTATGATATTCTCAAGCGGAGGGAAGTGTCCGTCAACGGCGCCACGTGGAACCGGCGCTACCGCGAGTACATGGAAAAGATAAAGACCGGCTCCATTTACGAACTGGCGGAGGTGCTCCGGGACCTGACCGTTCTCAAGGAGGACAAAGACCTCTCGTTTGGCGAGCGGAAGATGCTCGATACGGCAAGGAGCCTTCTTGTCAGGGAGCTTTCCATCGTCCGAGAGATGAAAGAAGATGATATAGACGCGGAAGTCCAGGAGATACTGAAATAATCGCACCATTTCCCTATACCGAGTCAAGGGGGCAAAGCGTTTTTCAAAGGCCTGCCGATTATCCCTTTTTCGCCTGCTCACAGCGGGTAGGCTCTTGACTCGCTTCCTTTCAAATTCTTGCCTGCATCGCAACGCTGCCAGCCCGTCAGGGCGCAATATTTTGGAGCAAAAGGAGGTGAAAGCATTGTCGTGGGCGCGATTGATCCTTAAAAGTGCTCTTTTTCTGATCTGCACCGCGGGCGGCTACATGATCGCCGCTCAACTGGAGAGCCTATCGTCCTATTGGTGGGGCCCCTGGTCCGGAGCCGCGGTGGGAGCTCTTTTTGCATTCTTAGCTCTTTCTGTTGAAAAATTAATCAAACGCATTTCTTTGAAGGCCCTTCTCGGCGGAACAATCGGACTCCTGGTGGGGCTGTCCATCGCGAAACTGATCGCCTACGCCTTCACCGGACTGGAAAACAATACGGTGCGGACCGCGATTTACGTCGTTCTATCCTGCATCTTCGGCTACATCGGCATGGTGCTCGGGAGCATCAAGATCGAGGAGCTCGGCCTTCCCAACTGGTCGTGGCTCATGAGGGGAGGCAACCGGAGCACCCCGGCCAAACTCCTGGACACGAGCGTCATAATCGACGGACGCATTGCGGACATCGTTGAGACAGGATTCCTCGACGGGGTGCTCGTCATTTCCGAATTCGTCCTGCAAGAGTTGCAGCACATAGCCGACAGCGCCGATCCGACTCGTAGGGCCAGGGGGCGGCGCGGCCTCGACGTCTTGAAGCGGCTCCAGCAGGAAAATCTGGTGGAGGTGCGCATCGATCGCCAGGACTTTGAAAACCTGAACGAAGTCGACGCAAAGCTGGTGGCTCTCGCGCTGCGGTTGAACGCCCAGATCGTGACGAACGATTATAATCTGGCGAAAGTCGCGGATGTACAGGGCATTCGGGTGCTTAACATCAACCAGCTCGCTAACGCTCTCAAGCCCGTCGTCCTTCCGGGAGAAGTGCTGAAGTTGCAGATTCTCAAGGAAGGCAAGGAGCAGGGGCAGGGAGTCGCCTACCTGGAAGACGGAACCATGGTGGTGGTCGAAAACGGAAGCCGGCACCTCGGAAAAGAAGTGGAGGTGGCGGTCACCAGCATCCTGCAAACGACCGCCGGGAGGCTTATTTTCACCACCCTCAAGAACGGAGAGCACGAACGCCGGCATTGAAACCGATGAACGATAAAACTGCGCATGAAGCGTCCGGGGAGCCGCTCTCCGGCGCTTCGCCGATCCCTCTCAACGTCCAGGCGGACGAATCCGGTCAGCGCCTGGACTTTTTTTTGAGCAAACGCATTTTTGGGCTATCGAGAAGCCATTTCAAGAAGCTCGTGCGGGAGGGGGCCGTGCTGGTGAACGGGCGGAAACAGAAACCCAGCTATGAAGTCGCGCCAGATGACGAGGTGCGCGTAAGCCTTCCAGAGCGGGAAGCCGCGGAGGGGCTTGCGCCTCAGTCCATGCCTCTCGAGATCCTCTACGAGGACGAGGACGTCGTCGTGGTCAACAAGGCGCCGGGGGTGGTCGTGCACCCGGGAGCGGGCAACGAGGAAGGAACGTTGGTGCACGGGCTCCTTGCGCATTGCCGGCTCGCCCTCCAGGGCGCCCCTCTTCGGCCCGGAATCGTACACCGTCTCGACCGCGACACTTCGGGCGCCATAGCGGCGGCCAAGACTGAGGCAGCCTACCTTGACCTCGTGCGGCAATTCAAGGAGCACGGCGTGCGGAAGGAATACCTGGCGCTGGCATATGGCCGTTTTGCAGAGCGCCGCGGCGACATAAGGACCCTCATTGACCGGCACTCGGAAAATCGCAAGAAAATGGCCGTGACGGAAGGCAAGGGACGGGAAGCAATATCCCACTGGCAGGTCGAGGAGGGATTCGGGGAGGCGACTCTCCTGCGGGTCGCCATAGAAACGGGGCGCACGCACCAGATACGGGTCCACCTCGGCTACATCCAACACCCGATCGTCGGGGACGCCACCTACGGCGGCGGTAGGGGGCGTCTTCGCGCCATCCGGTCCGAACCGCTACGGAGGGCGCTAGAAAAAGCGGAGCGCCAGATGCTGCACGCTCACCGACTGGCGTTCACGCACCCGAGGACACTGGCCCCCATAGAGGTCACGGCGCCGCTCCCAAACGATTTCGCCCGAATTATCGAAGAGTTGGAGCAGATTGAAGAGTCCGCCGCTAGGCAATAATTTTTACGTAAACCGCCTTGTGGTCCCCCGGAGCATAGAAATCCTCCAGGACAGCATCCTCCCGGCACCCGCACCGCAGGTAGAAGGCGCGGGTGGAAGCGTACAAGTCCCGTGATGAGGTTTCGATGTAGATGCGCCGCCCTCCCCGTCCGGCCATGATGGCGGCGCTTCGGTCGAAAAGCTCCCTTCCGAGCCCCATGCCCCGGCAGTCTTCCCGCACGGCTATCCAATAGAGATCGTAACTCTCCCTGGTGCAGGGAATGGGTCCGAAGCAGGTGTAACCAAGGAGATCGCAGCCCCTCTCCGCAAAGAGGAAGAAGTACCCGCTCCCCTCGCCCTGCTCCAGCCGCGTTTCGACAAGCTCGACGGCCACGTCGATTTCATCCGGGTGGAAAAATCCCGAGGAGCTGACAACGCTCCGCACGGCGGCGGGGTCGGAAGGCGCTGGCGTCTCACGGAAACGGATGGATGCGCGATCCACCTTCGAGACTTGCGACTCTTTCACGACTCGATCCGCTTCCGGCTCCATGGCGGCGCTCTCCGGACATGCCCCGGAATCACGAACGATCCTTTCAAGGACATCGCGCAATTCCAGTCCCCTTTGCGCGGCAGCCGCGATGAACCCCGCATCGGGCGATATGCAGGGATTGGCGTTCACTTCCAGCACCCAGGGAGCACCGTCCGAGTCCACCCGGAAATCGACCCGCGCGTAACCGCTCAGCCCAAAGATATTCCAACAGGCGAGGGCGAGTTCCTCAAGACGTGCAAGCAACCGGGCGTCCTCCGGCCCGAAATCGAAGCTCCGCCGCGTATGCTGGAACTCGAACGACGCCTCGTCCCATTTGGCGCGGTAGCCGACCACCCGAGCTTTTCCCGGCGGATAGGCGTCAAAAACGATTTCGGCGGGAGGCAGGACTTCCGGCCCTTCGGCTCCCGCCAGAATCGACAGGTTGAACTCCCTTCCGTCAATGAAGCGCTCGGCGAAACATTCACCGCCGAGCCCGGAGCGCCTCCGCTCCAACATTTCCAGGATGCGGCCGGGCTCCTTCGCCACCACCACGCAATCGTCGCCCAACCCTATGGAGGCATGTTCCCAAACCGACTTCACAATCCAGGGGCCCGAAGAAAAACTTCCCGCGCCTCCCAGTTCCGATTCAAGATGCATGCAGGGCGGCGTCGGAACTCCTTCACGCCGCAGGAGCCTCTTGGAGAGCAGCTTATTGGATGTAAGGAGCATCGCCTCGGCGTTCGCGCCCGTGTAGGGAAGCCCGAGCGCGTCAAGAAGCGATGGAGCGAAGTGGATGAAGCGCCCTCTCCCTCCTGGCGCCTCCACGAGGTTGAACACGAGGCAGGGGCGCATCTGCCGAAGTCGCTCCATGACCGCCCCCAGATCGAGGGACATGACAACCGGCTCCGGGTCGAAGCCGAGAAGGGAGAGCGCCCCGGAGACGGCCTCCGCCTGCGCAAGGGCGTCCCGCGCGTCCGGTGGGGCGCCTTCCGGCGCATCGTCATGCAATACAGCGACCTTCTTTTCAATCAACGGTGCGGCCCTTTCGTCCATTCACGACGGCAAGGGAAGGACGCGGCAAAATGCGGCGCCCTTCCCTTGCATCAGCAGTCGGGGTAGCGATAAGTGAGACCCTTGTAGTTCCTGAGCAGCAGGTCGCCCCCGTCCCTCCCCGCGACATAGCCGGGAAGGAGAGGGATCTTGCCGCCGCCGCCAGGGGCGTCGATGACGTACGTCGGCACGGCGTATCCCGTCGTATGTCCCCGCAGCCCTTCGATAATCTCGAGTCCCTTCGCCACGGGCGTCCGGAAGTGCGACGATCCCGATATCGGGTCGCACTGGTACAGGTAGTACGGCTTCACCCGGACCTTCAGCAGGCCGTGCATCAGACGCCGCATGACATCCACGTTGTCGTTCACGCCCGAGAGGAGAACGGTCTGGCTCCCAAGCGGAATACCGGCGTCCGCCAACCGTTCGCAGGCATGAGCCGTCTCGGGGGTAAGCTCCTCCGGATGCGTGAAATGAATGCTCATCCAGAGCGGGTGATAGCGGCGGAGCATCCTGACGAGCGGCGTCGTGATCCGCTGCGGCAGCACGACCGGCGCTTTCGTCCCGATGCGGATAAACTCCACGTGCGGTATGCCGCGCAGCCTGGAAAGCAGCCATTCCAGTTTTTCATTGGGAAGGGTGAGCGGATCGCCCCCCGAGAGCAGCACGTCGCGAATCTCGGGATGGGAGGCGATGTACTCGATGGCGCGCTCCCACTGCCCGCGCTTGAAACCGCCCTCACCGCCGTTTCCGACCATCCTGGAGCGGGTGCAATAACGGCAGAACGTGGAGCAGAAGTCCGTAACCAGAAAGAGCACGCGGTCCGGGTAGCGATGCACCAATCCGGGCAGGGGGCTGTCCCGCTCCTCGGAGAGAGGGTCCGCCGCTTCGCGAGGATCGCAGAGGCGCTCCGCCCCCACCGGGACGACGGTGCGCCGCAGGGGGTGCAAGGGATTTACAGGATCGAGGAGAGCCGCATAATACGGCGTGACGGCGAACGGCAGCGCCTCGCCCGAAGGAAGGGCCGTAGCCCGGCGCTCGTCATCCGAGAGTACGATCACCCTCTCCAGCGCGTGCGCGCTCCTGATGCGGTTTCGCAACTGCCAGCGCCAGTCGTTCCATTCTTTATCTGTAGTGTATGGGAAGAATCGCTCACGGAAACGCCGAATCCGCTCGCCGCTTGGCGGCGGAGGATTTTCGACCCGGAGACGGTCATGCTCCAATTGATTGATGTCGTTGATTTTATCTAGCGCCAAGGATGGCAGGGGATGGACGTCTCGATGGCATTCCATTCCAGAGCAACCACATTTCTCACACAACCCGCTTGGAGGCTCCGTCTCCTCGAAAGGATGATCCTCGCACGCGCGCTCCTCGCCTTTAGCAACCAGGACAGACTCCTGCATCTGCAATGCTCCTTAGTTCAAACCAGTGGGCCCCGGAAGCGCTCTTCCGAGCCCGGTGATCTAGAGATACTCGCTCGCCAACTGCGCCAATCGGGCCTTATCAGCCTTCATAAAAACGCACATATCGACTCCTTTCCCATATCACGGAGTGAGCCAGCGCCCCAGCGGGGCTTCCCCGGCCGGGAGGCGTCCTCACCGCACCCCTTCATGGCCCGCCCTGAAGCGCCCCGCGATCGACGCGCCCGCCAGAGACACGTGCGGACGCTTTCCGGGCGATGCACTCCACCGGATGCAACCTCGCGCAAGCTACGCCACTCAACGGCAACCGCTTCCACTATCGCTCCCGTTTGGCTCTATCTTTTAAAAAAGCAGGGGTTAAAATTCACCAGGAAAAAGCGAACGGATGGCGGAACCCATCGTCACGCACGGTGGGGGTGTGGGGCGTCTTTCCATTCCATGTTGTCATATTGCTTTGCTGCGGTGTAAATACACTTCGCATGATGCAAGGTCAACATTTTATTTATTGCACGCAGCAACGCCTATTCCGGCATCCAATCCGATTCGCCCTCCCCAAGAAGGCTCGAAGGGCTGTGCGCGGCCTGGCAACTGTCCACTAGAGGGGCAGCCCCAGCGGGGGCTGGCGGCGCTTTCACCTTTTTCCGCTTGACCTTCCAGGCTTTTTTATTATAAAGGAGGCGAACTTAGGCGTTTGGGGAATGGATCAATCATTGGTTGTGTTCGCATGCTCGGCTGTAACCGAGTGTGGCGGAGCGTTGCCCAAATCATGCCGTGCGCTTACAGGCCAGATGTATATTTCTACTACATCGCAAGAACACACCTGCCGTCACAGCTTGGCAAGAAGACCCCTCGGGGCCCTCAACCGGTCAATCCCCTAAGCCCTCTCACAACCTCCCAGGACAGAGCACCTCCCGCCAGATCGATGATCGGGGAACTCTCGCCGCGAATAAGACCGTCCAATAATCAATACTTTGGAAGCATCCGTGATTCAACCAATTTTGCTTGGCAAGAGTTTTTTGCTGTTTTGCCTCGACCTGCTGAGAAGCCGCCGTCTTATTTTCACCCTAACCCAGCGTGATTTCAAGGCAAATTACCTAGGCTCCTATCTGAGCTTCATCTGGAATTTCATCCAGCCCTGCATCACCCTCTTTGTCCTATATTTCGTGTTTCAAGTAGGCTTTCGCGCCGCCCCGGCGGAAGGTTACGCTTTCTTTCCATGGCTCGTGACCGGGATGCTGCCCTGGTTTTTCTTTTCCGACAGCCTGGGGGCTGCGACCAATTCCATCCTGATGTACAGTTACTTGGTGAAAAAAGTGGTTTTCCGCGTGAGCGTGCTTCCGATAATAAAGATTTTATCGGCATTGCTTGTGCATGCATTTTTTATCGTGGTGCTCTTCATCGTGGTATACGCCTACGGGTATGGACCATCCGCGTATCAACTGCAAGTGGTCTACTATCTGTTTTCAAGCATAGTTCTGTTGATAGGCCTCTCATGGATTACTTCTTCAGTGACTGTGTTTGTGAGGGATGTCGGGCAGGTGGTCACGGCGCTTCTCCAGATCGGATTCTGGTTGACGCCCATATTGTGGAACGTAAAGGTCCTCCCCGAGAAATACCTCCGTTTCATCCAGCTCAATCCAGCCTTTTATATCATCGAAGGATACCGGGAAAGCCTCCTCTACCAGGTATGGTTTTGGCAACATCCCTATAGGACGCTCTACTTCTGGGGGACAACGGCGCTGATCTTCATCGTGGGTGCGGTGGTCTTCATCAGGCTGCGCCCCCATTTCGCAGATGTGCTATAGCAGCATGACGATTGACGACGCCCAGATGACGACCCCTATCGCGATTTCCGTTGCAAACATTTCCAAAGTCTACAAGCTTTACGACAAGCCGGTGGACAGGCTTAAGGAGTCCCTCCATCCCTTCCGAAAGTGCTACCACAGGGAATTCTACGCGCTGAAAGACGTGAGCTTCAGCGTAAAGAAGGGGGAGACGGTGGGGATCATCGGCAGAAACGGCGCCGGGAAATCGACCCTCCTCAAGATCATCACCGGAGTGTTGACGCCAACGAGCGGCAGTCTGACGGTCAACGGGAAAGTTTCGTCGCTCCTCGAACTCGGCATCGGGTTCAACCCCGAACTCACCGGGCTCGAAAATATCCGCTTCAGCGGCATGATTATCGGGTATTCGCACGAGGAAATGGAGGAAAAAACCGAAGCCGTCATTTCTTTCGCCGACATCGGCGGATTCATCAACCAGCCGGTGAAGACCTATTCGAGCGGCATGATGGCCCGACTCGCGTTTGCGCTCCAGATTTCCGTCGATCCCGACATATTGATTGTCGACGAAGCGCTGTCCGTTGGCGATCTTCTCTTCCATGCAAAGTGCATGGACCGAATGCGGCGGCTGATGGAATCAGGCGTGACCATCCTTTTCGTGAGCCATGACATCGGGTCGGTGCAGGCGCTCTGCCAGCGAGCGGTCCTCCTCGATCAGGGGGCCGTCGTTCAAACCGGTTCGGCCCGCGACGTCACTGGCGTTTACACTCGCATCATGCACGGCGAGATAAACAACCTGCTTGAATCTTCCACGGGTGGACCCGGACCCGCGGCTTCTTCCGAAACCCCGGACGACGAGGCTGACGAGGAATCGACCCCCACCGATGCACCAAAGAAAATAGCAGTCGCACTGGACGAAGAAGTCCCGTTTCCATCCCCCGCGACGCGCTACGGAGACGGAGGCGCAAGAATCCTCGACGTCAAGATGCTGGATGCGGACGGAAACATCCTGAGCCGGCTGGGAGTAAAGGAATGCTTCACCATACAGATGAGCGTGCGGTTTGACCGGAACATGCCGACCTTTGCTTTCGGCTACTCCTTCCGGGACCTCAAGGGACAGATGATCGTGGGGGGCTCCAGCACTAACGAGAGTTTCGTCCCCTCGCCGGTTCGGCAGGGGGAAGTGTACATCCTGGAGATTTCCTCCAGGAATATCCTGAAGCCTGGAGCCTATTCGATCGCTATCGGAATAGAGATGCCCGTGGTGTTGAATGAGCAGCACCTCTTCCTGGACGTCATCGAAAACGCCGTCATCCTGGAGGTGGGTCAGCCTGTCAAAAAGCGTGATATATTTTATAGCTTCACCTACAACGCCGCAAACTTCACGGCCATGAAGGCGAAGGGCCGCGCTACGGCGGACGACGCCGCTCCGTCCGAAGCGGTTGCCGGCTAACGCACGGGGGTCCCATACATGTCAGCAACTCCGCAAAGGCTGGTCATCATCGGAACGGGAGAATTCGGAGAGATAGCCTACGAGTATTTCACGCACGATTCGCCTTATGAGGTGGTGGGCTTTGCGGTCGAGCGCGAATTCATGGTGGGTTCGACCTTCAACTCCCTGCCGCTTGTCCCGTTTGAGGAACTGGAGGAGCGGTTTCCACCGGATGCGGTGGAGTGTTT
>CALFXO010000100.1 GCA_937958025.1 uncultured Syntrophobacteraceae bacterium | reverse complement strand
AAGCCAAAGAGAAAATAGGGGGCGCTTTCCACCAGGATGCGCCAGCTCTCGATCGCCACACCCGAAACGATTGCGTTTACATAGCTCATATCGCCCATCTCGCACCATCCTCTCCGGAAACGCCCTGCTCACCTTCGCCGACGTGCCGCAGCCCCTCGCCGAGGAGGCTCCGGACGCACTCGTCCACCAGGGAGTAGTAGGCCATCTTCCCCTCTTTCCTGTATTTCACGAGCTTCGCCGTGCGGAGCAGCCGCAGCTGGTGCGACACCGCCGACTGCGACATCCCGAGGAGCTGCGCTATGTCGCAGACGCAAAGCTCCTCCATGGCCAGCGCCTGTATGATCTTCACGCGCGTCGGGTCGCTCAGCACCTTGAATATCGCCGCGAGATCGGAAATCGAGACCTCGGGCGACATCCTGGATTTGACCCTCTCGACCCTTTCCGCATTGAAACACTGCACCTGACAGACATCATCCAGCATGATGGAATCTCCTGATTGTTCATATGAGTATGTGTTCATTCGTTGAAATGATTATAGAGCTTTGCGGTGGAGAGTCAAGGGGGCTTTGATTTTGGGTTAGCAGTTCTCATTTTGGATTTCAAAAGGGACGCAGCACCACTTTTGACCTCCAATATGCCTATCAGTAACTCTTGTTTCCCACTTTGGAGAGTAATTTATCGCCATACGAGGCCTCTATTCCCACAAGGTAGGGTCAAAATGAGAATTGCTGATTTTGGGTGCTCCTCTATTGAATATTGCTGGAAAATAGCCGAATATGTTGGATGGCGAGCTCATTAGCGGTGAATGGGCTGTAGCGCCCTATCCGCGGGACGAAAATTCAGCCTCAAGGCCCGTGGAAATCGATGCAAACCGGCGTCCCTCGCTCGGAAGGGCAATCATGCCCGTCAATGTTTTAGTGTTTTGATTTTCAATCCTCAGCAAGCATGAAAGATCATAAAGGATTATACGCCGCTTCATCGGAGGATATGCATGCCAGACTTGGTGGCTAGAACGATATGGGACCTTGGCAGACTGCTCAGCGTGGAAGAGCCGCTCGACCTTGAAGATGATCGTTATGTTCAAACTGAGAGTGCGCGAGGCGAGTTCAGCTTCAACCCGCTCCTCAAACCTTATGGCATCGACCCCAGGACCGATGAGATGAAATTCACGCCGCCGGGGGTGTACAGCCTCTTTTGCGGTCATCGCGGCTGTGGGAAGAGCACGGAGCTGCGCCGTGTTTGCGCGCGATTGAACAAGCCGGACCTCTTTTTCGTGGTTTTTGTCGATGTGCTCAAGGAACTCGACATAAACAATCTTTGTTACGCCGATGTACTCCTGGCGCTAGCCAAAGAGCTCATTTCCCGCATCGAAAAAGCCGGCTTGAGCATCCATGACGTGCACCTTCGCAAGCTGGAAAACTGGTTCGCCGAGCGCATCGAGAAACATGAAAAGACCAGAGATTATGCGGCCGATATCAAGACGGGGATATCCGCCAGCCACGGCATCCCGTTTCTCGGGAGCATTTTTGCAAAGCTCACCACCTCGTTCAAGATCGACTCCACATACAAGGAAGAGGTGCGAACCGTTATACGCAATTCGTTTTCTGAATTTGCCGAAGCATTCCAACAGCTCATCGATGCGGCGAACGATGAAGTCGTCAAATGCGGCAAGGGGAAGTCCATTCTTTTTATAGTCGATGGAACCGACAGACTCAGCGGCAACGACAGCGACAATTTTTTCATCTGCGACGCCTATCAACTTCTCCTGCTCAGGGGGAATTTCATTTACTGCGCCCCAATCCACCTTATCTATGAAAACAATCAGGTGCAGCAGATATTTTCCAACATATTTAAATTGCCAATGATTAAGATCGAAGAAAGGGATTCATGGGCCAGGAGCGAGGCCGGATATTCAGCCATGCGGGAAATCATCTACAGGCGCGCCGACAAGACCCTGTTTGACAGCGAGGAAACCGTCGATCATCTCATCGCCCATTCTGGCGGGCACCCCCGCGACCTGCTGCACCTGCTGATTTATGCGTTCAAGAAAGCGGAAGGGGACTTGATCGACAGGCTATCCGCCGAAGCGGCTGTCAAGGAGCTGGCGACGGATTACAGGCGGACCCTCAGCAAGGAGGACTTCCAGCTTCTATGTGAAATAGACGCCGCTCCCGACGAGACGCATAACAGCGAACAGGCGCGCAAGCTCCTCTATCACCTTGCCTTGCTGGAATACAATTCCTACTGGTGGCGTTCGCATCCGGCGGTGCGCACCCTCCCCGGCTACATCGAATGTCGTCCCGCGAGGAGAACCGAAAATGAATCCTCAAGCACAACCTGTCAGTAAAGAGCCGGAAAGCCCCGAGCAAGTCTTCACCGGCTGGGGGCTCGAAGGCTCCCATTCCGGGGCTTTACTCGAATTCCGCCGTTTGATGCGCTCCCAGAAAGGATTTTCCCTCTTTTTCATGCAGTATAACGATCCCTTCTACCGGGACAAACTGATTCCCTATCTGAACCGTTACGCCACATCTCCGGCGATAGTTCGCATCGATCCGAACATGGATTACCCGGAGTTCGAAACGCTTCTGTTTGGCGCATGCGCGGGACGCGACCTGGTGCACGTGGTGGGGCTGACCGAATGGCTGGCAGGGAAGGCGCATGACGCTATATTTCGCGGCTTCAATTATCATCGGGAATTGATTGCCGAGAGGGTGCGGGCGGCGGTCGCGCTTTGGATGACAGAAGACGACTTGCGCGAGTTCACCCTGGAAGCCCCGGATATGTGGGCTTGGCGGAAGGGCGTGTTCGACTTCTCCGTATTTCGGAGAGAGCCAGATGAAGTCGAACGATTGCGTATTGACCGCGGGACTGCCGATGTTGGTGAACGTCAACGGCGCATAGAAGAGATCGAAAGCTATCTCGCGGAACACCCCGAAGAGACGATTTCCCGTGCAAGTCTGCTGCGTGAGCTTGGCAACATCCAACTGGATTTGGGTCGGGTTGACGATGCATTGCAGGCATTAGATGCAGCGAGGGAAATATACCGGCGCAACAGGTGCAAACGGGAACATATGTTCACCGTCGGCGACATTGCGCGCATCCACGCAAACAAAGGGAATGCCGACACAGCACTCAAGCTCTTACAGGAAGCACTGGAGGTATTCAAGCAGCTTGGTGACAAACACTCAAGGGCTGGCGCTATCGGAGACATTGCTCGCATCCGTGCAAAAAAAGGGGATGTTGAGACAGCCCTTGAGCTGCACCAAGAAAGAATGAATATCTACGAGCAACTCGGCGACAAGCGCTCAAGGGCTGTGACTCTCGGCGATATTGCACGCATCCACGCAAACAAAGGGGATGTGGACAAAGCTCTCAAGCTGCACCAAGAAACACTCGAGGTCTACGAGCAGCTCGGCGACAAGCGCTCAAGGGCCATTGCCCTCGGAGACATCGCAAGCATCTATGCGGACAAAGGGGATGTGGACAAAGCCCTCAAGCTGCATCAGGAAAAATTGAAAGTGTGCGAACAGCTCGGGGACGTTGAGGGAATAGCCCATGCACACTGGTCAATAGCCAACATCGATATCTTAAGAAAGGACCATGAAAAGGCCATTCAGCACCTTAGAAAATCGTACGGTATTCTATCAAAGCTTGAACGGCTCGATGCCCTTTGCTTCGTCGGACTCGATTATGGCAAGCTTCTTTGCTCTATGGGCGAGCACACGAGAGGAGTGGAAATCCTACGACGTTCCGAAGAGGGCTTTCGCAAGTTAGGCAGAGAGGACCTTGCCGCCCAAGTCAAGGAAATCATAGACAAGCTCCCCTCGTAGCTTCCATGCATTGAGCCTACTTCATCCGCCGGAGCCGCACTTCGATCCCGGAGCCTTCGAGCAGTTGCACGATCCTCGAAACATCCGTGTCGCCGAAGTGGTACGGATACAGCACCTTCGGCTTGAAGCTCAGGGCCGCGTCGGCGGTCATTTCGGGGGTCATGGTGTAGGGGAGGTTCATGGGGAGGAAGGCTATGTCGATGTCCTTGAGATTTTTCATCTCCGGGATGTTCTCTGTGTCTCCAGCGACGTAGACCTTTTTGTCGCCAAAGGTCACCACGTAGCCATTCCCTACCCCCTTGGGATGAAATGGCGCGCCTTCACTCCGCATGTGGACGAGGTTGTAGGCCGGGACCGCCGCAATCCTCAGCCCTTCCACCGTCCGCGCGTCCCCGTTTCGCATGACGATGGCGCCCTGCGCGATTTTGGCGCAGCCTTCATTGGAGACGATTACGGTCTTGTCCGTCCGGATCGCCTGCAGGGCGGCGGAGTCGCAATGGTCCCTGTGCTCGTGCGTGAAGAGCACCATGTCCGCCTTGGGGAGGACGCTGAAATCGGTTAGGTGGCTGTCCGGGTCCACATAGATGCTTTTCCCGCCGAAGTCGAAAATGAGCGATGCGTGCCCGATGAAGGTGATCTTCAGCTCGCCCGTCGAGGTTTCGATTTCATCCGTCTCGAACTCTGCGGCGGCCATCGCGAGCGGCAGCCCCATGGCGCAAAGCATCCCTGTCATCCCCATAATGAGCGCCAATTTCACCATCGGATTTCCTCCTTTTTGCGGAAGTGAAATGTGTATCGAGCCTGACGCGGGCGCTTCGATCGACCTCGCGAAAAGCCTTTTGGGCGCCGTATTGGAATCGACCATGCGAAACGCCCGGTTCATCCAATAGACCGAGGATAGCTGCACGGACGGTCAACGTGGCAATCGAATGAGGCAAGGAGAGCGCGGATCGTGAAAAGCAGGAGATGGGCTCCCCTTTGAACGCAAGAGCACGTAGGGAAGAGACGACCTTATGGGTTCCTGGAGGTCGCTTCCCATTCGACATTTTGCATCCGCCCGATTTCAATTACCAGCGGGTGTGAATCGACGGGGCGGATAAGCTGTCTTAGCTTTTGCTTAACACTGGCGGGATCAATAGCGCGAGGAAACAATTTCGAGCGCTTCCTCGGTTGTTCAAGATGCAATGCCACGCGAAGAGAGGCAGACGCCAAGGCACTGCCAGCAAACGTTTTTTCTTCTTCCTCATCGGGGCTCATGTGAGCGCAGAGAAGGGCGGCCAAAGAATCCCGCACCTTGCGCGCCACTTCATCCGCCAGTTCGATTGTCTTGGTCCGGCGATCCTGGCGATAGTCCTTGACTTCGACAAGCCACAAACAATGCCGGGGAGTTATGGCAAGAATGTCGACCGCCTTCGCTCCGCCGCACATGGATTGGAAGCTGTTTCGGTAGTACGCCCACTTATCCGGCCTGCACGCCAGCCAGTCGTCCGGGAACCGGAATATCAAATTGCCTTCGCCTATATTCGGCATACAGCCTATTCTACCTCCAGATAACGGTCGGACTGACGGAGATCTTCGTCGAGCGCCGCAATCGCCCCAATGTCGTCGATGCTCGCTCCTGCCTGGACTTCCACGCCGTCAGTTGAGGGTTGGAGCCCAAAGAACATCGCCGATGCTCCTTGAAACCGTTCCCGCAATAAAATATCCAGCTCACGCATCAGGAACAGGCTATGTGTGGCAATAAACACCTGGATTCCACTCCGGCAAAGCTCCAGGATGGCTCCCGCCGTTATCTTTATCAGCCTTGGGTTCAGGTTGGCATCCGGCTCATCCCAAAAGAGATATCCCTTATCGAGCAAAGAGCCCGTGGCGATCAAGCGCGCAAGCATTGCGAACTTGCGCAATCCCTCGGCAACCAGCGGCATTTCCATTCTGCCCTGGCCGGAGATTTTGAGATAGAAGCGTCCATTCTTGTCCAGCTCGATCTCCCCACCCATCGCATCCTGAAGCGGGGCGAGAAGCTTCGCGACCTGCTTTTCCCTTGGTCCGCGCAGGGCCGGCGCATTGAGCAGAATGCACGCATCTCTCCAGCTTTCGTCAAATTCCAGATAGTGGTTCTCGTAGACGGAGACAAAACCGGGGAAAATGGTCAACAACTCCCTGGTGGGCAGGAAAACGGGAGCTTGCGGAAGCCAATCGGCAGGCGCTTCCTCCACGTTGACTTCGGACCTGTTCATGGTGGAAAAGTTGAACTTTACGTTCAGCTTTGGATCATCGAACTCAAAGTCCAGCTCGCACCGCTCGCGTCCCTGCTTGCGGCGAGCCAGTCTTCCAAGCGTCTCCGGACGAAAAACCGCAATCAATTTTTCAGCCAACTTGCTTTGAAGCAGACTTTTTGTGGGCAATCCCGCGTTAGGCTTACGACCCTCTTCAGCGCTTGCGGCGAGCACAGAGTAAGCAGCCTTGAGAAGATGCGACTTTCCCGCGCCGTTTTCGCCGATTACGACATTGAGCTGCGGACTAAAATCAAAGATAGCCTCTGGGAATACCGTTAAATTACGAATCGATAAACGCTTAAGCACAGGATTCCCCCGGTGAACGGGATGTGTAATTCTCTTCCGACGCCCCGGCCTTCCCCGGCCGACCATGCGACTACAATATCATGCGTTGCTCGCTTGCGAAAGATATAAACCCCAACGCTTGCCACACTGGGTGGAAGGGGATGCACAGGCGCCGCCAGGCGTTGCATCATTCCACGCGCCCGAGGGCCGAGGGCGGGCGCATGGCTCCAAACCGAAAAGCCAGGACCGCGAAGCAGGCGAGGTAGGGAAAGGCAAGGAAGAGCTGCTGCGGAAGGTCCATCCAACGGACGGCCATCCATTCGGAGAGGGCGTCGAGGAGCCCGAAGAAGAACGCCGCCGCGAGCACCCCGGACGGCTTCCATCGCCCGAGGATGAGGGCGGCGACGGCGAGGTAGCCGCGCCCCTGCGTCATCTTTTCGACAAACTGCGATAGCACCCCTATGGAGAGAAAAGCCCCGGCGGCGCCGGCGAGCCCCCCGCCAACGGCGATGGCGACGAGGCGCGTGCGGAAGACCCCGATGCCAGCCGATGCGGCGGCGAGAGGATTTTCGCCGCACGCGCGGATGTGGAGGCCCCACGCGCTCCGCCGGAAAAGCGCCGTCACGCCGGCGGCGGCCAGAATCGCAAGGGGAGTGAGCGCCGACACGCCGCCGCCGACCTCCGGCAGGTGCTCAACGGATGGCGACGTCCCGTAGACGCCGTAAACCTCGTTCAGGAGCATTCCCGTGAGCCCGGCGGCGAGAAGGTTGAGGCAGATCGAGCTGATGATCTGGTTCACCCGCCATTTGAGGCTCGCCACGGCGTGCACGACGCCCGTGAGCATTCCGGCGGCGATTGCCCCGAGAAGCCCCCACCAAGGCGACCCGGTCGCGCCCGTGGCCCAGACCGCCGCGAAGGCTCCGAAAAGCATCATCCCTTCGAGGGCGAAGTTGACGACGCCGCTCGACTCCGAGAGCAGTCCGCCGAGCCCGGCGAGGAAAAGCGGCGTGGCCTTCCCCAATACGAGGCAGAGAAATTCAAACACGCCTAGCGCCCCCTTTCTTCCGCCACGGAGGGGACATCCGGGGGCGCATCCGGTCCGGGGCCGCCCCTCGCGGAAATGCGAGAGGCGACGGACGCGGCGAGCCGCTCCCAACCCGTCCGGCTGACCACCGCGAGCAGCAGGACCGCCTCGATGAGCGTAATGGCATTCGGCGACATTCCGAGGATGATCTGGAGCCACTTGTCGGTCGAGCGCAGGCTGGCCAGGAGGAGGGAACTCGCCCACAGCCACCCCGGCGCATTCCCCGCGAGGAAGGCGACCGCGATGCCGTCGAACCCGTAGCCCGGCGAAAACGCCGCATAAAAACGATGGTGCACGGCGACGACCTCGAACGCTCCGGCAAGGCCCGCAATCGCGCCGCTCGCCGCGAAGGCGCGCCGCCGCCACGCACTTACCGGAACGCCCGCCGCCCTCGCCGCAAACGGGTTCGTTCCCGAAGCCATCATTTCAAATCCCCAGGCGGTGCGCGTCAACCACGCATGGACCAGCAGGGCCAGCAGCACCGCTGCGAAAGGCGCAAACGTGACCCCAACGCCCCCGAAGCGCGCGAGGCAGGGCCAGACCGCTCCGTCGGCTATGAGCGGGGTGCGCGCCATGGCGCTCCCGTCGCCAAGGGGGCCCTGCGCAAGGAAGTCGGCGAGGTAAGCGGCTATGTAGTTGAAAAGAAGACAGGTGATGACTTCGTGCACACCGCGCTTTTCCTGGAGCCAAACAGCGGGGAGCGCCCAGAGCCCCCCGACCGCAGCTCCGGCAAGCAGCGTGAGAGGCGCAAGGAGGATAGGCGGCAGAGCCCCGGCGGCGCATCCAACGACGGCTGCGGCGAGCGCCCCGAGGGTCAACTGCCCTTCGGCCCCGATGTTCAGAAGGCCAGCATGGTAGGCGAGGCTTACCGCAAGGCCGCTGAGGAGAAGCGGCGTCACTTTTACGACGGTGGACGCAGCGTTTTGGGCCCCGTCCCACGCACCCTGCCCTATCGTCGTCATGAGCGCGAAGGGGCCGTTGCCTGTTGCAAGCGAGAGCAGCACGCAGAAGAGCATTCCGGCGCCCAGCGGCGCGAGCACGGCGACAGAAAACTTCATGGCGCCTCCGTCCCTCCCAGCCCCAGCATCCAGCGGCCAAGCGTCTCCCGCTCCACCCGGCTGTTCTCCATGACGCCCATCAGCCTTCCACGGTAGAGAACCCCGATGCGGCCGCACATGGCGATGAGTTCCTCGAGGTCATAGCTCAGCACCAGGAAGGCGACGCCTTCGCGGCTAAGGGCCTTGACGATCCGGCGGAGGCGCTCCTGCGCGGCGATGTCGAGCCCCTTGCCGGGCTGTTCCAGGACAACAAGGGAAGGAGAATCGGCGAGAGTTCGCGCAAGCGCGGCCTTCTGCTGATTTCCGCCGGATAGCGCCCAGACGGGGGCATGGAGGCTTCCGTAGGCGACGGTATGGGTTTTAAGCTCTTCTGCGGCGCAGGCGAGGATTTCGCGGCAGCGCAGCCAGCCGAAGCGCTGGAATCGGGGTTGCCGCTCGCGCCCGAGCAGCAGGCTCCACCAAAGCGGATGGTCCATGAGGAGCGCGTCCTCCTGGGCGTTCGCCGGAAGCCAGCGAAAGCCTTCACGCAGGCGTTCCTCCAGCGCGGTGGAGGAGATGTCACGGCCCCGGAAGAGGATTTTTCCCGCCGCCGGAGGAGCAATTCCCGCCATCGTCCTCGCGAGGGCGCTCTGCCCGTTCCCGACGACGCCGCCCATGCCGAATATTTCACCCTCGGAGAGGCTGAGGTTGAAATCCTCCAGTCCGCTTTCATGCCCCACCGCCTCGGCGCACACGCGCTCGCAAACAAGGAGCGGCGCGACTCGATCGGGCGGGGCATGGAATTCCGAGGGCGCCGAATCTCGGACGCCTCCCCTGCCCTCCCCGCCCGGCCCCATGATGCACCGGGCGAGACGCTCCTTCGTGATGTCCCGTGCGTCGAAGGTCGCGGTCAACCGCCCCGTCCGCAGGACAGATATCCGGTCCGCAACGGCGAGGACCTCCGGCAGCCGGTGGCTTATGAAGACCATCGTACAGCCCCGGCTCCTGAGATCCCGAAGGAGATCGAGGAACCGCTCCACCTCGGGGAGCGCCAACAGGCTTGTGGGCTCGTCCAGGATGAGGATCTTGGCGTCCCGGTAGAGGATGCGAAGAAGTTCTATCTGCTGGCGGTGCGCGTAAGGGGCGTCGCCCGCCCGGACGTCGAGGCGGAGGTCGAAGCCGAAAAGGCGCGTCAGCTCCATAACTTTCTCGCGCGCGGCCTTTCGATCGACCATGCCCCAGCGCGATGGTTCGGCCCCGGCGATGATGTTTTCAAGCGCGGTCAGCCGGGGAAAGATGAGAAGCTGCTGGTGCACCATTCCGATGCCGGCGCACTGCGCTTCGGCGGGACTTCGGAAATGCGCCGGCCGGCCGCTCAAGGTGATGCGACCGGAATCCGGGCGAAAATGTCCGTAGAGCATCTTCATGAGTGTGGACTTGCCCGCGCCATTTTCCCCGACGAGGGCATGGATCTCCCCCTTGCGGATGTCGAGCGTTACGCCCCGATTGGCCCAAAACGACCCGAAACGCTTGGAGACGTCCTTGAAGGCGATCAGGGAGGCGGCAGGCTCAGGGGCCGAGAAGCGCCCGCCCGCCAACGTTCTTACATCCTGCATGCGGGAATTCCTCTTTCCGGCAGGGCTCCAGCGTCGACCATGCGCGACAGCATCACAGCCCCTGGGGAGCCTGAAAAGCGTCCACCTCCGAAGCGCGCTTTGGGACGACGATTTTCCCTTCTTTCAAAAGTTCCTTGGCTTTCGCGATGGCAGTCAAGTCTGCCGGCTTGAAAAGCTCTTTCGAGTACTCCATATCCGAGACGCCAACGCCGCCTTCCGTCACGCCCATCCATCGATGCCCCGGTCGGAACTTCCCCTGCGAAACGTCTTGGAACGCATCATAAATAGCGACGTCCATGCGCTTTAGTGTGCTCGCGAGGATTTTCCCAGGGAGTTCCGCATCTTGATCGAGGTCTTCGGCGATGAGATAAACGCTGTCGGCGCGCTTCACGGCATCGAGAACCCCAACGCCCGTATTTCCAGCAGCCCGGAAGATGACGTCCACCCCTTTCTCGATGAGGGCCTGGGCCAGCGATTTGCCCTTCACGGGATCGTTGAACGATCCGGCGGAGGCGACAATGGCCTCGATCGGAGCACCGCGCTCTGCTTCAGCCGTCTTGATCCCAGCGCGGAACCCGCTCACGTACGCTTCGACCGGAGGGATGTCCATGCCGCTTACTACGCCCGTCTTGCGGCTTTTCGTGAAAAGTCCCGCGATCAACCCCGCGAGGAAGCCCCCTTCCTCCGACTTGAAATCGTAGCTGGCGACATTGTCGCCGGGAACGTCCCCTTCGATGTGGATGAAACGGGTGTTGGGAAAATGCGAGGCCACTCCCTTGAGCGCATCGACGAAGAGGAAGCCAAGCGTCACCACGACATCCGCCTGCTGCGCCGCAAGGGTGATATTCGCTTCGTAATCGGCTTGCTCGCGCGATTGCAGGAATTTTGGCTGGAAGCCGAATTCCTTCCCCGCCTTCTGGACCCCCTGCCAGCACACGTCATTGAAACCCCTGTCGCCAAGACCGGCGGCGTCCGTCAGGACGAGCACCTTTAACGGCGCCCCGATCGCCTGGTGCGGAGAAGCAAGGATAAACGCACACGCCAAGAATCCGACAAGCGCTCTAGTGAGATTCATTGACGAAACCAGCATCCTGATAGCCCTGCCCGAACAGATCATTCCACCACCTCGCATAGATTCAACCATGAACAACCGCGCCTTCCGGAGGCAATCCGATCGGCGCGGAGCCCAACAAGTTCCGGCATTTCCCGCCGGACGCTCTAGCGCGCCAGAATACGGTTGCCGAGGTCGGCATCCGCATTTATATTATGCCTGCGACAGTTCATCGTTTCTTATAGCACAGCTGCATGCAAACCATCAGCCACAATAGGCGGGAACGCGGAGTATTTCCTGGCATCCCGCAACAGAAGGCAAAGGAGAGACCAGATGCGACGCTTTTCCAGATTTGCTTTCCTTTCGACGGCGACAGTCATTTGCCTTGCACTGCTGACAAACACGGCTTTTTCAGCGGACGGGGCGCAGGAATTCAAGGGATGGGAGGTCGATGGCGCATACAATAAACTATACAAGAGCAGCGAGCGGGACCAGATCAAAGGCGTCGTCGAGGATGTTGAGGAAGTCGTCCCGATGGCGGGCATGACGCCGGGAATCGCCATCGTTATCCGCGATCAGGACGAAAAGGAGTTGAACGTGGTGCACCTCGGTCCCAAGGGCTTTGTGAACCTTGACGGCATGGGCCTCAAGAAAGGGGATAAAGTGAAGGTGCGCGGCGTCTGGGCCGAGGTCGATGGTAAGGACGTCTTCATGGCCTGCAAGGTGAAAAAAGGCGAATACTCCGAGATCAAGGTCCGGAGGACCAGCGATGGGCGGCCTTTTTGGGCTATGACCAAAGAAGAACTCGAGAAGGAGAAAAGCGAAAGCGAGTAAAAGCGGAAACTCAAAGCCTGCGCGGCCTGCGGGAGGGATGGGGGCGCTTTGGCGCGCTTTTTCATCCCCGATTGAAGCATAGAGGGGAAATCGGTTGGTATGTCTCAATTTGTCTGGTGCCGTAAGGAAGAATGCCGCATCCCCTCATTTCGATGCATCTTGTGCGGGGAAAACTGCCACCCGGATGCACTCGACGACGAGAGAATCGGGGAAGCGCTCGATTCATTACGGAAAACAGGTAAAATCAGGGAGCAGTATATAATGAAGAGAAAAGAAAAGGCCCTTGAAGTCGTCTCGAACGATGAGGAATTTGCGGACGACAACGCGGGTGAAGCGGGCGAGGAAAACTCGAATGCGGATTCTTCCACAGCGGTGGACAACGAATTCTTTCTAATTGGCAACGACGGGAAACTCCAGCCGCTTTCACCAGCAGAGTATACCCCGGCCACTATCTTCCAGGCAGTCGAAACTTTCGTCGTCGAACGCAAATTCGTGAAGCCTGAGGACCCAGGCAACATAGTATATGAGGGAAAAAAACCCTCGCGAAAGACGATGCCCATTCTTATCACCAGGGAGGGTGAACACATCGCGCTGGATTCCTGGGAGGCACTGGAAGCCAACCCTGAACAACTCGCCAATGCATCGGAGGTGATCGGCGCGACGACGGTGAAGCAGGTTTTCGTGCTGAGGAAAAAATAGGCCGCTCCGGTCCAAAGCTACCGCGACGCGGTCACTGCTCCGGCTTGATCTAAGTCAATGCATTAGCAGCCTCCATCTGCCATAACGGATGCACAGGGCGTCACAGCCCATCTTTCTTGGGACAAACCGTTTTTTACCACGGAAACCACATATTCCTCGAAGGAGCAACTGAGATGAAATGTCCGGGACAAGACAGCAGGTATTGGCAGCCAGGGGCAATTTTCGAGACGAAGTGTCCACAATGCGGCAGCGAGGTGGAATTCTTTAAGGACGAGTCCTCCCGCAAGTGCAGAAAATGCGGCGCAAAATGCATGAACCCCAAGATGGACTTTGGATGCGCGACTTACTGCAAGTTCGCATCCCAATGCCTCGGGGAGCTTCCACCGGAGTTGCTAGCCCAGAAGGATCATTTGCTCAAGGACCGGCTGGCGTTGGAAATAAAGCGCCTCCTGAAGAAAGACTTTAAACGAATCGCCCGCACGATGAAGACCGCCCGGTATGCAGAGGAACTGGTGAAGGAGGAGAAGTGCGACCCTTCCGTGACGCTTCTCGCGGCGCATCTCTGCGGGCTCGCGTCGCTGGAACCCGGTCGGTCCCCTGAGGATTCCACCGGTCTCGACACAGCCATGGAAATCCTCGCGGGGTTGGGGACAAGGGCCGAACTCCAGGGAGAAGTCAGAAAGGCGATCCAAAGCCGCCACTCACCAGAGGAAGGAGATGTGCGGATCAAAATCCTCCACGACGCCGAAACGCTCGCCCTTCTGGAAGAGCAGCAGCACATAAGCCCGGTGGAAGGCAAGGAACTGGACGAACTAATCCGCCGCAACTTCGCGACCGAATCCGGCCAGAAACTAGCCGCCAGAGTCTTAACGGAAAGTTCGCGATAACCTCCCCCGCCTCCCACACGAACGCGGGAAGCCAGCATTTTATGGTTGACTTCCAGCGTCCGCGTCCCCTATGGTGCAACGGGCTTGACCGCCGCGCCATGGGGCGCGACGCTCCCGCCGCAAATATTCTTTCATCCACGCCAACCGAGGGCGGAAGCCGGAAATTATCGTATGTAATCGGAGGCCCGACGCGCGCTCGCCGCTTCCCGGTTATTCGCGTCCCCGATCCTCGGCGGCGTCATGCAGCCCATCCGGAGCGCAAAGGAGATTTTAACCATTATGCCGCCATTTAGTCCGGGCGACTGGATAATGCTCGTTGGTCAAAAGGGGAAGAAGTGGTTGACGAGAGTCGCGAAGGAAAACTTCTCCTGCCACTTCGGGGCCATACAACTGGGGGACGCCATAGGGAGGGAGGAAGGCGACTTTCTCGAAACCAACAAGGGGGCCAAGCTTTTTCTGCTGCGCCCCACCCTGGAAGATTACATCTTCAAGATGAAGCGCCTCACCCAGATCATATACCCCAAGGACCTCGGCGCAATGCTCTTTCATGGCGACATTTGCCCCGGTTGCACGGTCCTGGAATCCGGCGTGGGATCGGGGGCGCTATCCCTCGCGCTCCTAAGAGCGATCGGAGAGAGCGGAAAGCTCATATCGGTCGAGAAACGGTGGGATTTCGCCCAGCTCGCAAAGCAAAACATAGCGGAATATTACGGCTATGAACCCGTGCATCATGAAGTAGTCGTCGCGGACATCCAGGATTTCCACATGACGAAGGAGATGGACCGCGCCATGCTGGACCTTCCGGAGCCGTGGCACGCCATCGGGAACGTCTCAACCATGCTGCGGCGGGGCGGCATCCTGACGACGTTGAGCCCCAACGTCGGGCAGGTGCAGCTCACCTACCGAGAGATGAAGCTGCACGGCTTTACCAACATCTGCGCGTTCGAGTTGCTCAAGCGCGACTGGATGATCGACCAACTGCGGGCGCGTCCCACGGACCGAATGGTGGCCCACACGGGATTCATCATGACGGCCAAGAAAGGAGGAGCGCTCATGTCCGGACAAATCCCGGAAGAAAACGCTCCGGATGCGATGGAAGAAGCCCCGCTATAAACGGAGCGCGGAGATAGCGTCCCCAAGAAGCCTCGGGTCGGGGTTGACGAGGTCTTTCACCTCACCGGGCCTCACGGGGAGGATGAAATACAGCTTGTCGCGCATCTTCTTCTTATCGCTCATCATAGCTTCCAGGATTGCATCGGAAGCGTATTCACCGGGAACGCTCACCGGAAGGTCCCAGAAGCGGCAAAGGCTCTCCAACTGACGCAGTTCGGCTTCGGGCAATTCGCCAAGCCGAACGGATAGCGTTGCGGCGACCATCATGCCCATGGCGACAGCGTCGCCGTGGCGCAGTGCGTATCCGCTGAGCTTTTCCAGGGCATGCCCCACGGTGTGCCCAAGGTTGAGCACCCGCCGGCGTCCGGCCTCCTTCTCGTCTTCTTCAACAACCGACGCCTTCACACGGCACGACGCCTCGATCATGCGAGTCAGCGCCGCCCCCTCCCGGCGCCGGAGGGCGTCGCCCTGCTCTCCGAGAAAGCGCCACAGGGATTCATCCCCGAGCATCGCCGTTTTGATGACTTCCGCCATGCCCTGCCGAAACTCAAGGTCGGGCAAACTGCCAAGAAAGCAGGAATCGATCCAGACGATGCGGGGCTGGTGGAAGGCGCCCACCAGATTTTTGCCTTCAGGAAGGTCCACCCCCGTCTTGCCGCCAACGCTGCTATCCACCTGCGCAAGCAACGTGGTGGGCATTTGAAAGAAGGGGATGCCGCGCATGTACAGGGAGGCGACCACGCCGACGACGTCGCCAGTCACTCCCCCCCCCACCGCGACGAGTGCGCACTGACGATCAGCCCCCCGCTGGACCAGGGCTCGCGCCAGTTCCTCGACCGCGGCAAGCCGCTTGTTCGGCTCCGACGCCGCGAAAAGGATCACCCGGCCGTCGCCGGGACCGGGCCACCCGAAGCGTTCGCAAAGCTTCCCACCCCATATCTCCCACACCCTTTCGTCCCAGATCCAGTAGGTGGAAGACAACCCGCTTCCGTCGCGCTCAATATCCTTCAGAACGCGCTCTATCATTCCTTCCCCTATGCGGACTACGGAAAGTCTCGCGGGGGTTTCCGGCAGTGCAATCGTCAGGTCCATCAGGCCTCTCAACGTAGAGCAATTCAAGGTGATCCAAATAAGAAACCCCGCCTTGCGAATATAGACGGGGTCCTGACTCCGCGACCGCGTTTTCCCATCGGGAAAACACTCAGCCGTCGCAACGGATGCGGATTCGGCGACTATGGGAAGATGGAAACCGGCGTGCCGACGTTGGCAACCGTGAACAACTCCCGCATGTCGCTGTCATAAAGAGCGACGCACCCATCGGTCCAGTCGGCCATCGCGCCCCCGCCATGAATGAAGATTTCCCCGCCGAGCGCAGTATTCCAAGGCGGTTTGCAGTGGGTGTCGTATGCCACGACAATATCCCGATATTGGAGGGGGTTTATGAGTTCAGCAAAGAACGCCCTCTCCGCATGCTGCCGCGCGGGATAACTCAACCCCAGGGAGCGGTCGAAACGGCTGTTGGGGTTCTTGACGCAGATGTAAAAGCTCCCTTCCGGCGTCTTGCCATCCCCCCTTCTCTCCTTGTCTCCTATGGGGCAAAAACCCAGGCCTATGGGGTAATCGCGAACGAGCACATCGGACTGCACCAAGTAGAGACGCCGTTTTTCCTTATAAACATATACTTCGGGAGCCGTTATTTCGGAGAGCGGCGTAAGGTAGTTCACCTTCAGCGGCCCTCTGTCCTTCAAATAGGTTTGGGCCTGCAAATTCTGGGAAGGCTTGGCATCCCCCACGGCGTGGACGGACTCCATGCTCGACGAAGGCTTCTGCATTGAACACGCAGATAGAAGCAACAGAGATACAACGCATAGACAGCCAGCAACCGATCTTATCCACCCATTAGATAACGCGCATCTCATCTTCTTCCAGCTTCCTCCTGTTTTCGAGCCTTACTGCCCAGCATCCGACATAAACGTCCCCATAACTCCACACAAAATTAAGAATAGTTTAGCAGGAAACAAATCGGGTTTCAATTTTTTCGTTAAGGCGGCCGATAAAACGCGAGCTGGGCAAAACCCTTTATTAGCAAGAGTTAAGCCCAGTTCGAGCACTTCGTCCGTTATGAAAAAACCGCTTCAAACCTCACTTCGCCCAACATTAGGAGCCATGAGCTCCAGTAGGCGCCGTGGAGGAGTCCATTCCCTCATCCGGGGAATCCACCGCAACGACGCGCGGCGTGATGAAAATGAGAAGCTCCGTCTTCTCGCCCGTGCTCTTGTTGGCGGTGAAAAGATTGCCAACCAGCGGAATCTTGCTCAAACCAGGGGTTTGATCCCGGCTGATGCTATCGCTGTCTTCGATAACCCCGCCAATCACGACGGTGTTCCCGTTGTCAATGATGAGTTCGGTGGCAATCTCTCGTGTGTTGATGGCCGGCTGGGATTCCGAGCCGACCAAGGTGCTGTAATCGGGCTCTTCCTTTTTCGCATGGATTTCCATCCGGACTTTGCCATCAGGAGTTATGTGAGGCTTCACCTTCAGCTCCAGGACCGCCTTCCGAAAAGCCGTGGAAGTTGTACCCGAATCGCTCAGCGTAAGATACGGCACTTCGCTGCCCTGCGATATGACCGCTTCGACGCCATCCAGGGTGAGAACTCTCGGGGCTGATATGACCTTGCCTTCACCCGTAGTTTCGAGTGCGGACAGTTCTACGTCCAGATACCTTCCGGCGACCTTCCCGAGCGTAAATCCCATCGTCGCCGTGGCGGAAACGGGAACCGAAACGTCAAATCCCTCTATAAAGGAGCTTCCGCGGGAATCGCCGGAAAGCCATTCCCAGTCGAAGCCGACCTGCCAGTCGTGGGAAGTGTTTACTCGGACGATGCGCGCTTCGATCAACACCTGGGGCTTCGGCCTGTCGAGCCTCGCCAGCATGTGACGCGCATTGTTGATGAAATATGGATAGTCGGAGTAAATCACCGAGTTGGTGCGGGCGTCGGTTGACACTTTGCCCTTGTCGCTCATCATCTTTTTGATAATTTCCTGGAACGAAGTGATATCGGCATAGTTCAGCGTGAACTGGACCGTGGAGATTTCACCCGTGTAGAGGGTGGTTTCGGCCAGGTCCCTCTGCGCCTTAAGCTTTTCGTTATGCTCCCTGTACTCCGCCTCGAGTTTGGTGCGGTGCGCGATGCGCACCACCGTGCCGGACTGCTGCTTGTCCAGGCTGTTCATCAGGAGCACCATATCGAGGACCTGATCCCAGGGCACTTTTTCCACTTTGAGGGTGACCTTCCCCGTCACGTCCGGCTCGACAACCAGATTCATGCCGCTCACATCCGCGAGCAGCCGCAACACGTTCCGGATGTCCGCGTCCTGGAGATCCAGGCTGATGGGCTTGCCGGTGTACTGCTTGGTCTTCATGGCCTCGGGATTGGTCTCGTCCACCATGGCGTCTCCACCAGAGGGCGTCGCGGCTGGACCAGCCGCACGAGAACGCGCGGAAGCGCTTTTCAGCGGTTTCGGTTTCGGCATGGGGGCCATGGCAGCTTTCGGAGCAGTCCGGGAGGAATCATCGCTGGCGCCTGCCATCGTGTATAGATTTAGAACCAGGCAGTTATGCGGCGAGAGAACCGCGTGCTCTTTGATAGGAACCGATAGGCCGCCCACCAGGCGAACGGTCCCCGCCTCCTTTGCGTCCTCTATGTACAAATACTTCAGTCTGGAGGATCGATTCGATATGGGAGCCTGGAAGCCTTCCTTTCGGACGCCGGTTATTTCCATGGAAAACTGCTGGCTTCCAAGCCTTTGGAAAGTCTGATTCTGAAAGGGGGAGTCTCCAGTCACCTGGATAACCACATGGTCCCCTTCATCCTGAGCCTCGATGCCCGAAATTGTCACCGCCGCCGGCGCGGCGGCAGGCGAGCTCGACGGCGTTACGCCCGCAGCGGACGTGAAGGGAGATTCAGTTGATCCCGTCACCCCCGAGGCTTGCGCGGCCATCGGCGGCGCGGCGACGTCGCCGCCGGTTCGCCCCCCCGTTGTGGCAACGCACCCCGAGCAGGAAACCAGAGCAATAAGCAGGACTAGGGCTACCCTCTCCATATGGCCTCTCTCAAATATTAATGTGGTTGGAAATAATAAAACCATACAACCCAAAACAATAGCTTTCAGCATCGGCCCGCAGGCTCACGTCATTTTTTCTTGCCTTTGCCCTTATCGGCGTTGGCCGGCTTCTGGGCCTGCTCGGAAAAGCGGTACGTGTACATGGTGCAGGAAACGCGCACCGTCGAATTGGCGGGTTGACGCGTCAGACTGAGATCTTCCACCTTAAGGATGCGATCAAGTTTGCTGATCTTATCCAAAAACACACCCAACTGATTGTAGGTGCCGACTAGATCCAGGCGAACCGGGACGGTGGCGTAAAAATCATTTTGCTGCTCGCCCTGCGGTTGAAACAAGATATTCTCCAGCCCAACTTCGCTTCCTATGCGGGAAACGCTTTCCAGGAGGCCGGGGATTTCCTTCTGGTCGGGCAGGAAAGCCAAATAGTAGCTCAACTCCTCTCTGGCGCGAGCCACCTCCGCCTTCACTCCGTCTATCTGTTTTTCTTTCTGCTTGAGATCGGCCAGCCTTTTTTCACTATCCCGCACCTCACCATGCAGCTTATTGGAAGATTCCATGAGGGTCTTGAATTTAAGGCCGTAGAAGCCCCCCCCCAGGACGATAATGGTCAATATGAGGATCAACGCTCTTTTCGGCGGCGGAAGGGCGGCGACCTTTTCCTCTATGACGCCAATGGGGATTTTCTCTTTCAAAGCAGCGAGGTCCAAACCAGCCATCCGCTCATCCCTCCTTTTTCGGCGCCCCGGCGGCGCCGTCTTGATCCTGCTGTTTCAACTTCTCCTGCACAGCGGAATAAGGCAGGAAGTTCAAGGCCAGCCTAAACTCACGGAGCTTCAGGTTGTTCATTATGACCTGCCGGGAATGCGTCAGGCTGACGCTGCCCTTGGCGACGAAGGGCGATTCTTCGAGGTCCCTCATAAACTCGGCGATAGTCTCGTTGCTGAGAGCCACCCCATCGAGAGTCAACGTCTGGCCGGACTGCACCAGCTTTTCCAGCCACAAGCGATTCTCTGGCGTTTCCGCTCCGAGGAGGGCCAGCACCCGAACCATTTTATCGCGGTCCTTTTGCAGTCCAGCGATAACGGTCCGTCGCTTTTCAATAAGATCCTTTTCCTTTTTCAGGTCGTTCAGAATCTTCTCGAATTTTTCGTATTGCTTGATGTCTTGTTTCAGCTTAGTAAGACGTGTTTGCGAAACTTGGATTTCATGCGTTTTAGAGACCCAGAGATATGCGATCGTGGAAGCAGCCAGCGCAATGCTCAGCGCGTACAGGAGCAGGAACTCCCTTGCGCCTCCTCCCCCTCGACTCTTTCGCTTTTTGACTGGAAGTAAATTAATCAGGATCATTTTTCATTTACTTTTCTAAGTGCAAGTCCAAAGCAAACCGCCATCTGCGAGCCAATATAGTTGACATAGGAGGGATCGAACACCTGGTCGTCACACTCCAGCCGACCGAGGGGATTGAAAAGTCCTACATCTATTCCCATCTTGCTCTGGAACAATTTATCCAGGCCAGGCGTCCGGCTGGAGCCTCCGCTCAGATAAATTTTCTTGACCGCGCCCTCGGGATAATTGCTGTAGTAGAAATCAATGACGCGTTTCACCTCGCCCACCCAGCCGTTGGCCACGGATATGAAAATGTCTTGCAATTCGCGCACGGAGAGCTTATCCGTAGGCTGCCCGAGTTTTATTCGCTCCGCATCTTCATAGGGCAACCGGCACCGGCTCCTGATCTTGTCCGTAATCTGGAAGCCTCCAATGGATATATCTCTTGTGAAAACAGGCGCGCCATTATCTATAATATAGACGCTAGCCTTATTGGCCCCAATATCCACAAGCGCAACGCTGTCTTTTTCATCCTTGCCATAAGTCACTTCATGGGCATTACAGAGCGCGAAGCAGTCCACATCTATAACAGCGGGGTCGAAACCGGCTATCCGAACAAGGTCGACATAGTCGTTGATGGACTCCTTCTTTGCCACGACGAGCAGGACTTCCATGCTCTTGGGGCGGTCCTTGACGGGCCCCATGATCTGACAGTCCAGGTTCACTTCCTCGATGCTGTAGGGAATATATTGCCCCATTTGCTCACGCATCTTGGAATTGAGCTCATCCTCCGCCATGACCGGCAGCTCGACCTTCTTTATCATAACCTCGTAGCCGGAAATCGATATTGCAACGTCTTTTTCTTTGAGCTTAAGATTTTTTGCAAGTTTCTGAACAGTGGATGCAACCAGCTCCGGCTCTCTCAACTTGCCTTCGACAAAGGCTCCTCCAGGAAGAGCGGCGAGCCCAAAACTTACGAGCTTATAGCCGTTCTTTCCCTCCTCTATCTGCAGAAACTTCACGGTGTGCGAGCCGAGGTCCAACCCTATCAAATGTTGCTTCTTTTTGAAGAACATACGCCACTCTTGCTAATGGTCTGTTGTTGGGTTCCTGGTTGACCGCCGCCATTAGAGCGCCGGAGCGGCCCGACAATATGCAAGGATGCCAAACAGTTTCATTGTGCTCCTTTTATTTTTGTGCAATAAGAGTTAAATACATTAACAAGGCAATTAAAGCAAAAAATAAATCGTTATTTGCGCATCAAAGTGGAACGCACGCAAGATGCGTGCCGCCCGCAAATTCATCGTGAAAAAGGAGCAGAAGTTGGATTACACGGGAGACAGGGAAATCGGAAGGACCAAGCCCAAAAGCGTCATGCGGGAGTACGTCGAGGCGATAGTCATCGCAGTGGTTCTCGCCTTGTTCATTCGCGCGTTTGTCGTCCAGGCGTTCAAGATTCCATCCGGTTCGATGAAATCCACACTCCTGGTGGGAGACCACATTCTGGTCACCAAATTCGCCTACGGGATCACCATCCCCATATTGGACAAGGAGATCATCGACCTCGGCTCGCCGCAGAGACAGGACATCGTCGTATTCCGCTATCCCGTGGATCCGTCCAAGGATTTCATTAAAAGGGTCATCGGCGTCCCCGGAGACACCATCCGGATTCAGGATAAGCGCGTCTTTGTAAACGGCGAGGAGCAAAACGAACCGTATATCCAACACGTAGATCCGGGAATTTTGCCTGCGAGCGTGAGCCCGAGGGATAATTTCGGTCCGATAACCGTTCCCGAACACAGCTATTTCGTAATGGGAGACAACCGCGACGAAAGCTACGACAGCAGGTTCTGGAAGTTCGTGGACAAGTCCGCCCTTAAGGGGAAAGCTTTCGTCATATACTGGTCCTGGAACTCGGGAGGAAAGTGGGTGCTGGATTCATCACAGAGCCATCTGCGGTGGAACCGCATTGGAAGGCTGCTGCACTAATATTGCCGCCATTCAAACCCGCCCGGCGGTCGAAAGCGGCGCTTCAGGGTCATATTTTTGAGCACCCGCAGGAATCCACACACGCTGTATTTTTGACATACCCTGGATTTTTTGACATGAGGGGAGAATGGGAAGCAAAGAGGAAAATCAGGCGCAGGAAATTTGCGATTGGATATTGATTCAAGTTCAAAATGCAAAGGCGCAGGGAGCCCTGGTTGAGATCGATGGGCGCGCCGCCTCATCGGCGGCCGCATCGCTTGCCGTGAAAGCCTTGGGAAAAAATGCATCGGGCGTGATCCTTCCTTGCTACGACGCCCCGGAAGACATCGAAGATGCGAAGACCGAAGCCGAGCGCCTCGGCCTATCCCATAGGGTTCTGGACCTGAGCTACATTTACGACAGCCTCCTGCACATACTGCCAAAGGGAAGCAACCGGACGCCCGCGGACGTCAAGGCCGGGCTCAGGGCGCTAGTCCTCCATAGTCTTGCCGCGAGCGGCAGCCAACTCGCGGTGGAAACAAACGACAAGAGCGGGTGGAAGATCGAAGGCGTTGCAGGGTTTGTGAGCGAAGGCGCTGGCCTGAGACCGCTTCTGCACCTCTCTCCACGCGAAGTGCTGGACCTTGCCGTGTTTCTGGGAGTCCCCTCTGAAGTCGTTAAAAAGTCGTCCGCCGCCCTCGCAACGGCGGAGCAGGCAACCTGGGAAGCCCCCCTGGACGTCGCGGCCGAGGCCCCAGATAGCATCTCCGAACGGAGCTATCCCAGGAAAGCCCCTGCATTCAAGACCTCGCTTCTCGACGAAGAACCTGCGGAAGCTCCAGGGGAGCGCAGCATGCCCATGGACGATTTCGAGACCTATGGCAAGAGCATCGAGGCGCTAGCGCTCATCAGCAAGGCAATCACTTCCGACCAGTATCTGGAGAACATCCTCCGTCTGATCGTGATGGTCACGGCGGAAGTCATGCGCTCCACCGTCTGCTCCCTGTGGCTGGTGGACGAAAAGGAAGGCGTGCTACGCCTTCGCGCCACACAGTCCATCAACAGCGATTATCTCAAGGAGCGCACCCTCCGCGTCGGGGAAGGCGTAGTCGGCAAGGTTGTCGCCGATAATCGCCCGATTATTGTTTCGGATGTCCTGCAGGACCCCCAGTTCAAGGAAAAGGAGCTGGCGCGCCGCATGGGGCTCGTATCCATGCTCAGCATGCCGATGCGGGTGAAGGACCGCGTAATAGGGGTCATCAACTGTTACACTTCTCAGCAGCACACCTTCAGCGACTTACAGATGAACGTGTTGACCGCCGTGGCCAACCAGGCGGCAGTCGCTATAGAAAACACGGAGCTGATGGTCAAGACAAAGGTCATCCAGGAGGAGCTCGAGAGGCGCAAAGTCATCGAACGCGCCAAGGACCTCATCATGAAGCGATTCAATCTCACGGGCGAAGACGCTTACAGGTGGCTCCAGAAGCGGAGTATGAACACCCGCAAGTCTATGCGGGAAGTGGCCGAAGCCGTTCTGCTCGCCATGGAGAGTTGAGAGCCATGGGAGTTCATCGGTAAAGAAACACCCCTTCGCGAAGCTCCCGGTAACGCGACAACTCCTCCCGCCAGCCCTCTTCAAGCGCCGAAATAGGCGCCCCCTCCTCCAGGCGGCGGCGTAGCGCCCCGTCTCCAATAAGGATGTCGATAGGGAGCTTCTCCCACTCGTATTCATATGGGGGCGGAAGCCAGCGGAAATGTTCGGGGCAGGTCTCGGCGATCGCCTGAAGGAGCGCCAACCCAAGGCGATAGGGTCGCACCTTGCGCGGATCGACGACGTGCAGCTGAAGTCCTCGGCACACCTCGCCTCTCCACTTGTCGAAGACAGGCTCAAATGTCACGGGCCGAAGCGCCACCCCATCCATGAGGCTCCCGCCCAAGCGTTTGAGGAGATCCTCCGGATCGACAAAAGGCGCGCCAAAAATCTGGAAGGGAAGCGTCGTTCCCCTTCCCTCACTGACATTCGTCCCCTCAAAGAGCACCATCCCGGGGTAGACAAGCGCCGTCTCCCACGAAGGCATATTGGGAGACGGGAACACCCACGGGACCCCCAGTTCCGGGAAGAGCGCGCTCCGCCGCCATCCCTTCATGGGAATGACCTCCAGCTCGCAGTCCACGCCCCGAACCTGCCGAATGTAGAGGGCAAGCTCGCCCATGGTGAGCCCGTGGCGCATTGGAATCGGATGCAGCCCGACGAAGGAGAGGTGGTCCTCCCGCACGAGGTTGCCCTCTATTTCGGCTCCGCCCAACGGATTGGGACGGTCGAGGACGGCCACCCTGACCCCTGCGCGGGCCGCCTCCTCCATGCATAGCCCCATCGTCGAAGCGTAGGTGTAGACGCGAGTCCCGACGTCCTGGAGATCTATCAGCAGAACGTCAATGCGCTCAAGCATCGCGGGCGTCGGGCGGCGCACCTCCCCGTAGAGGCTAAACACCGGAATATCGAGGGACGATTCCCAGTCGTCGCCGGATTCGATCATGTTCGCCTGTTTTTCGGAGTGGAAGCCGTGCTGGGGCGTAAAAAGACATGCAAGTCGCCCGCCCGCGCGGCGAACCATAGCGCTCGCCGGTTCAAAACCGCTAGAAACGGACGCCTGATTGACCAGCAGCCCCAACCGCGCGGAACCCAGCCATGGCGGCGGATCATCCACAAGTGCCTCGCATCCCAACTTGAAAGATTCCATCTCTAAATCACTCCACCTTTTCCAGGCGCTTTTCGCGGCCAGCCGCCCCAACCCACCGCTAATAATCTAAAACCGAAGGGCGCATCGGCGCCGTCCTTGCGTTCTCATGAACGCTTGAACACCGCCACGAAACGAAGTATGCTCTACCTATCAGAAGCGCTCACCCAATGCAATCACTTAAGGAGGGCCCCCAATGCTCAAGCAAATCGACCCCACCGCCACGAACGCCTGGAAGGAGCTCACCGTCCATTTCGGCAAGGTGAAAAGCCTTCACATGAAGGACCTTTTTGAAGCAGACCCCCGCCGGTTCCGAGAATTCTCCATACGTTTTGAAGACATCCTGGTCGATTACTCCAAAAACAGGATTACGGCGGAAACCCTGAGGCTGCTCCTGAAACTCTCGCGGGAATGCGACCTGGGAGACGCCATCGAAAAGATGTTCACCGGCGACAGGATAAACCGCACGGAACATCGCGCCGTGCTGCACGTGGCGCTTAGAAACCGCAAGAACGCCCCCATCATTGTTGACGGGCGCGACGTTATGCCGGAAGTGAACGCGGTCCTGGACAAGATGGAGCGTTTCTCGGCAAAGGTGATTTCCGGCGAGTGGACGGGCTGGACCGGGAAGCGCATAACCGACATTGTCAACATAGGCATCGGGGGATCGGACCTCGGCCCGGCCATGGCAACGGAGTGCCTCAAACCCTACGCAAGGGAGGGGCTTTCGGTCCATTTCGTCTCCAACGTGGACGGGACGCATATCGCGGAAACGCTGAAAAAGCTTGCTCCCGAAACGACGCTCTTCCTGATTGCATCGAAAACGTTCACCACTCAGGAGACAATGGCTAACGCCCACACGGCGAGAGATTGGCTGCTCTCACATGCAACGGACAAGGAGAGCGTTCGCAGGCATTTTGCAGCCATCTCGACGAACGCGGAGAAAGTGGCGGAGTTCGGCATCGACCCTGAAAATATGTTTGTATTCTGGGACTGGGTCGGAGGGAGGTTCTCCCTCTGGTCGGCGATAGGGCTTTCTATCGCCTGCTTCATCGGCTTCGAGAATTTCAAGGAGTTGCTTGAAGGCGCCTTTGCGATGGACCTCCATTTCAGGAGAACGCCGTTCGAGAAGAACATTCCGGTGGTGCTCGCGCTCCTGGGAATCTGGAGCAACAATTTTTTCGGCGCGGAGACGGAGGCCATCCTTCCTTACGACCAGTATATGCACCGATTCCCCGCGTATTTTCAACAGGGGAACATGGAAAGCAACGGAAAGTCGGTCGACCGCTCCGGAGCCGCTGTGACGCACCAGACTGGCCCGGTGATATGGGGGGAGCCGGGGACCAACGGGCAGCACGCCTTTTATCAGTTAATCCACCAGGGAACGAAGCTGATTCCGGCGGATTTCCTCGCGCCGGCGATCAGTCACAACCCTATCGGCGAACACCACTCCATGCTGCTCTCCAACTTTTTCGCGCAAACCGAGGCGCTCATGCGGGGAAAAACCATGGAGGAGGCAACGGCCGAACTGCGGCGCGAAGGGAAGTCGGAAGAACAGGTCCGGGAGCTCGCACCCTATCGCGCTTTCGAGGGGAACCGCCCCACTAATTCGCTCCTCTTCCGGAAGCTCACCCCAAGAACGCTCGGAAGCCTCATTGCCATGTACGAGCACAAGATTTTCGTCCAGGGCGTGATATGGAACATATTCAGCTTCGACCAGTGGGGCGTCGAACTCGGAAAGCAACTCGCCAAGAAGATACTCCCCGAACTCGAAGGGGACCAACCGACAACGACGCACGACGCATCCACCAATGGCCTGATCGACGCATTCAAGGAAATGCGAAGGGAGCGGGCAAACCGTTGAAGCAAGCGGGCTTTATCCTGTAGCTGCACATGAGGCGCAAGCCAGGCCGCCCATGGGATTGCAGCGTCGATAGGGGTGCAGCGTCAAATATTAAATGCGTTTTTCATATTTTATTTTTTCTCCCCTGGCAAGATCGGTTTGATGAGTTCAAAGGGAAGTGTCAGGGTGCGCTCCATCAGGCCGAGCAACCCGGCTCCGACAGCGGATGGGGGCAGCAGATCCACTTTGGGGTCCATGGGAGGCCCGGTGACCTTCATGGGGATGGAGACAAGTTTTCCGGCGAGAATGGTCTTCACTATGGGGACATAATGGATAACGGCGTCCACGGTTCGAAGCGGCGCCACAACCACCGTCAGGTTGACCGAGTCGCCGATCAGGTCGACCTCTCCATCCGCGAAAATATTCATGGAAGCGCCGTCCACCACCGCCTTATCGAGAATGAGGCGGCTATTCTTTATTTTTCCCTCTATGATCACGGAGTTATAGGCAAAGCCTTCTCCGAACAGATCCGGAGTCTTTCCCCTGAAAATCTCCGTCACGTTGAGAACCGCAAGAATCTTCGAGAAAAAGTTCATCCGGAAGATGCGCCCATCACGCGCGTAGAAGTGCACACGCCCATCCAGGGACTGTTTGAAAGCATCCCCCTTCCCTCGCCCAACCACGGCGCCGTTGAAGTTGAACTTGCCGGTCATGACGTCGTCCCGGTGCAGACGGCATTTCAGGAAGTCGCCAAGCGACAGGCCACTCGCCAAAGCGGCCCCATTGAGTTCGACGTTGTCAGGAGTCACGTTGATTGTCGCGGAGTTGTCGACGCCGCATAAGGACGCCTTCGGCGCGTCGATGCGCACATTGCCATTTCCCAGCAGATGGACGTCGGCGCTCGCGGGCTCCCAGACGAATGTCCCCATTGAGTAACGCTTGGCATGGACGTGGATAACGCCTCTCACCGGCGGCGGATTCCAGTCGATCCCAGAAGCTTGCGCAACATGTTTCGGTCCACCCCCTGACTCCCCGTTCAGGGCGTCCTCCGGGTCGTCCTCCCAAATCCTCGTCAGCCCTTCCCATTCAACGGAATCCGTGGCGAGCGAAATGTCGAGATCGATTCCGGCGGGTGCAAAGTGGACGGAGCCTTCGGCCATCACATCCTTTGAATTATCCCAGAGAATGCGTGAGGAGCTGATGCGCACCACATTGCCCGAAGCCGAAAACGCGCCATCGACAATTCTGACAGGAATCCGCATCTTCCACGGCGGGGTGAAGTTCTTTACGCGGAGATCGCCCGCCACGCTCGACTGCGCGGGATTATCGAACACAATGTAGGCGGTGGCATTTCCTTCGACCGATCCATCGAGAATCGGGTTTTTATCTAGAAAGGCGTTCAGCGTAGACTTGTCAAGCTTTCCGTCAAAGCCGAAGCGCACGGCTTTCCGCTCCGGCTTGAATGTGAGGACCGCGTTGGAGGCATTGTCCTGGACGGCCAGCTTTTCAATGGAAACGCTGTTCTTATCCGCACGCAAGTCCAGGGAAATCCTGGGACCGTCCAGGACTCTGAACTCCCCGGAAACCTTAGCCCCGGAGTTCCGGTTCCATTTCACGCGCATCGAAGGGACCGCGATGGTCTGACGCGCTTTAAGGGGAAGAGGAGGAGACGCGGAACGGAGCAGCCATTCAACACTCTGGGGTCCTGCACGCCCTTCAATGGAGGCGTCGACCGCTCCGAGTCCGCCCCGAAGATCCCGCGCTGACGCGCTCACCAGCGCCTCCGCATCCAGGATGCTCGTTTGCCAGTCCGTTGCGGTGAATGCGTCATGGGTCGCCTCAAACCGTCCACTGCTCACGGTAAGCGGGCCTGGCAGGAGGTCGGAGGCAGCCCGCAGGTTTTCGACAGCGCCGCTCAGGTTGACTTCCCATTGCTCGGGACCGTCCAGCGGACCTTCCACATTGAGGGAATTCACGGTCGCCTTCCCGCCCAGGCGCGTCACCTTGCGAAGTTTTTCCTTCACCCCATCCATGGACGCAAGCCACGGGAACACCTGGTCGAGCGCAACCGATCCAGAGGAGCCGCTAACGCTAAAAATCGGCTTCTCTCCGTAGTCCAAAAATCCGGACAAGTCAAAAATCTCCGATTCGCCGATGCGAACATCGAATTCATGGAACGAAGCCCGCTGATTTGTCCACGAAGCGCCTCCGCTCCTTATTTCCACATCGAAAGGAAGCTGCCCGCTGAGAGGGCTATAGCTGAAGCTTTGGACCGTCGCTTCCAGCGACTGGGAATAATCCAGGCGGCATTTTATATCGGCGTTGATGACGGAATCCGGCCCCCTGACGGTGGGAGCAGCCCCAGTCGAAAGCGCTCCAAGTAGCTTCTCGGCATGGAGCCCATAGACCTTGACTCCTCCTTCCGCTTCCGGCGCTCCGGCTATGCCCGAAACTTCCAGGTCCATCCAATCCGCGAAGGATGCCACCGCCGTCGCTTTCAGGAATATGCGATCGGGCGGCAAAACAGCCCTCGCGGCCAGCCGGCGTATGGAGAGCAGCGGGGGGGCGCCCTTCCAAGAATGAAGGTCGTTGTGAAACTCCATGCTGCCATCCTTGACTATCAGCCGCATGTTGGGGGCAACAAGCGAGGCGGCTCCCAGGAAACTCATAGCGTCCTTTTCAAAGTCATCGAAGGAATAGCTTTTCGGGGCGCCGGTTCCGCCCGCCAATCGTGGAGATTTTATCACCATGACCGGCGAGTCCACTTCGACCCGCGAGAGCAGCACCCGCCCCAGGAGAAGGGGCCGAAGGCGGGGGTAGACCTTCACCGTTTCCGCTTTCGCGAAAAACTCTCCCGGCGCCGAGACAACAAGGTCCTTGACTACAAGTCCGGGACGCGGCCAATAAAAAACTTCCAGACTCCTGAACGAAGCCGCCCCGGACCATTGTTCAGCGAGAGCGCGCACTATGCCTTGTTTGACGAAGTCCTTATGGAGGAGCACGGGCACAAGAATGATGAACGCGGCCATCGCAACGCCCACAAGCACAACAGCCCACACCAGGTAGGTCGGAAAAATCTTCTTCGGCATATAACGCCTCCCCACGAATCTATCCCGGCCTCTCAACGACTTCTCCTCAGCCTAATGCATCCCGCGCATCGGCGTCCTGTCGACGCCGCTCCCAATATGCGCCTGTCGCCACACAGCCGCAGAACGAACCTTGCCCACATTATACTGCCATTACCTACGATTTCCATCCGTACAGCTCCAATCCGTATTTCTCCACGGCAGGCGGTGCGCTCCTCGCTTGCATGCCTGCATTTTTATAGAAAGGAACAAAGAGGTTTGGTAATGTATCATCAAATACAACATAGTTTAAATTTATCAAACATGGAGGATCGCATTGGACAAGGAGCTTGTTGAAAAAACAAAGAAAACCGCCGAGCTGTACTTTCGCGGAGTGACAGACGAGAAGCCCTACGACCTTTGGAAGTCTTTCGACAGGGAGTTGGCCGCCGACCTATCCCTCTTCATCACCGGAAAGATGTACGCACGAGAAAAGATTCCCCATCCAACCCGCCAGTTGATCGCAGTGTCGTGCCTAACCGTGCTCCAGAGGCCGGAGGAACTCAAGCTCCACATCGAGGCGGCCATCAATGTTGGATGCCGCCCGGAAGAAATCGCCGAGGCGATTTTCCAAACCATTATATATGGCGGAGCGCCGTCAGCGAACACGGCGCTCAAGACGCTGCGGCAGGTGTTGCAGGAAAGAGGCATGTGGCCATTGGGGTAATTTTCCGCATTTTCGGAGTGGGTGATCCGCCCGCTCCATCCGTCATGAAGTCGCGCCACAGCTCCAACGCATCCATGAGCATCACTTACCGCGGGAAATCCCTGCGTCGTTCCCGACATGCCCGCACGCAACGAAACAATTCAAAAGCCATGCAGGCTTTTTCATACACCACTGTAGTGGTAGTCCTACACCTCCGTAAACCCGCCACAAAGCGGTAGAGTGCCTGCAAGATAACGCCCTTTCCCCATCCCGCACGACTTGAAAGCGCATCGGCGCTGGTTTTGCGGTCCTCATGGGTAGTAGCGCAATCTGTCGCCCCTCGCTCCACCCAATCATATATTTATTTTAATTTCAGTTAGTTGCATAAATAGAGCAGTTTCATTTAATGCAACCACACCCAGTGGCACAACGATTGCTCAAACATCACATAAAGCCAAAAGCGGTCATTGTCTACACGAATAATCACGAGAATGGCAGCGCGGCGAGGGGGCGTTCCATCGGTAGCGATCGAGGAGGCAGTGTATGCGAAAAATGATGCGGTTTGGCATTGTTCTCATGTGGGCATTTAGTCTTGCGGGGTGCACGGGCCTTAACGGAACGCAGCAGCGCATGTTGAGCGGAGCGGCAATCGGGGCTGGGCTGGGAAGCGCCGCGGCGGCGGTCTCCGGAGGAGCCATCCTCACCGGAGCGGTGGCGGGAGCCGCCGTTGGCACGGTGGGTGGGCTGGTTATGGATAATATCCATAGATGAGCGCTCACTTTAATGGGCAGAGAGGCGCCGTTGCTCGCGGAACGCTATTCTTGAATGTGCCTCGGCCCAGGAAGAGAAAGACTCAGCTCCGTGCTGTTAGGGAGCTAGCATCTCTCAATTTACCATCAATGGCCGAATGGTAATATCCCGCTGAGGAAGCTGGGTGGAATGACCAAGACGCTTTTCAAGCTCCATTTTCTCCTTTGCACAAAGGGTGACACCTTTTTGTATGCTCGATGTTCAAGTTTTGGGTCCGATATAGTAGGCATGTGGGTTTATGGGCGGAGAAGTCGTGAAGAAAAAAGGCAGAAAACCCGCGCAGAAACTACTTTCCCCTCTATTCCCGTCTGAAAAACTTGAACATCGAGTGTCACCGTTTTCATTCAAACGAATCTCCGTCACATGGACAAGGCGCTCCCTTACACCCGCATTATATGTGGGTTTCACCACCTTGCCGTCAATGACCACATCGTTTTGAATGCCCGCTCGTCGCACAACCTGTTGCCCAGTCGCAAACGCCGACACGCTCCCGGCGCCTCTTTGCCTCCTTGGGGCTTACTTGATCCAGGGCCCCCTTTGCCGCGCTCATCCCTATCGAGCGATCTTCGGCTTCCCACTCCGCACGGATGCTCTCCCGCTTCTCGCACTCGGCCCGTTCCTGCTCTTCCCGAAATTCCTCCAGAATTCCCTTTGGATTTCGCAGCTTGCGCCAAACGTCCTTCGATAAAGCCGAAAATAACACGATGAAGGATCAAGTACAGCGGATAAACCTGATTGTCTGTGCGTCTTGGATCCGGCGCCGACTTCAACCTTTCTCAGGAAACCTCCTGAATGCCAATGAAAACTTCCGGAAGCTCTGCTGCCGGAAGTTCATCTGCAACTGTATTGTCGTGAAGCGATTGGATATGGCTCAAACGCTTCTCCTGCCTTTCTCGCCTATACTGCGTCTCCTCTCCGGTGTATTTTATCTTCATGCCATCCAATAACGTAAATTCGGCTATTACACAACAGTCTTTTCGGATGCGGATTCATTTACACTTCGTCATTGCGGCTTGCTCTGCTCTTAAAGCTTTATTTTTAAAATATTAACGAGTGTTTATCGTCGGCAGGCGTATTGATGTTAAATTATAGTGTCTTTATTAAATTTATATTAACTGGTTTTGGATAGTTTTAGACTAGCATATTGTATTCAGTAGAGGTAAAATTAAATAATAATGCATGCGCAATATAAAACGATTGTAAGGAAAGTGCTCGCACTGACGCCTTATTTTAGAATGGTTCTGTTCGCAGAGCCATAGGCGCCGTTGGATTCTACATTAGCGAGTGACGGAGATGCGTTTGTTTGTGCTAATTTGGGCAAATGCTTTGCACGCACCGCATGCCTTATCGGCTATACAATGTCGTTGACTTACCGTCACCCCGGCGAAAGCTGAGGTCCAGAAAGGCGCATCGATTGTGGATTCCGCCTTTCGCCGGAATGACGTTGGAAACTCAAGCCAAGAGTAGTGCACATAAGTCAGCGCCATTGATTGGCAACCGATGCATTTCTCGACCTGCGTCCAAGCAACCGGGCGCGGTGCAAGAAAAGGAGCGATTTTGCCTGGAATTTTTGGAGTGTTTGGTGTTTCGAATAGGAACAACCTGCCAAAGCTCATGGATGATATAATATCTTCCATGTCTACAAGCGTTGAAGGTGATAGAGTAGATTCTCATATAAATACAAGTCAAGGATTTTGCATTGGCCGCAAGAGTCTGGGAATATTAAATACAACTACGCAGCCTTTGCAAGACGAGACCGGCCGATTCCAGATCATATTTCATGGAGAGCTTTATAATAACGAGGGTCCAACATCCGATCCAAGTTATGTTCTTGCTAGATTCTCCCAGTATGGAGATGCTTGCGTCGCAAAGTCGGAAGGTTCTTTCCATTTTGCCATATACGATTCAAAATCAAGAGTGGTGAAGCTTTTCAGTGATAAATTCGGGTTGCTCCCACTTTACTATTCGATTTTACCTAATGGCATAATATTTGCCGGAGAAACAAAAGCTATTCTGCAAGAAAAAACCGTAGGTAGAGATCTGGATTATCAATCCCTTGCAGATTTCATGCACTTCGGTCAAGCACTTGGACAAAAGACTCTATTTCGTTCAATCAAACTCCTGCCTCCTGGATCTGTTCTCACCTTTGATATTACGTCCAATAAATACACTATTCAGGGGTATTGGAATCTTAATTCAATCTTCGTTCCCGGCGGCGATTACAGCTCCCATTTAACGACAGACGACGCGGCATCCTTATTGATCAAGTCAATCAGCAACAGGCTGTCACATAAAGAGGATATCGGCCTGTCTCTCTCGGGTGGACTTGATTCGCGCGCCATTATGGCCGGGATGAAAGATGAAGCGCGAGGCTTGAGCACCTACACTCTCGGATTGCAGGGATGCGCCGATCAGAAACTTGCAGCGCGACTTTCGGCGATTGCTGGAACCAGGCATGAATTTGTCGAGTTGGATCGAGCCTATTTGAGGGATTTCGAGAAAGTTTCAAGCACGATGATCCACCTTAGTGATGGCATGTATCATCCGCGCGAATCAACCGAAATCCTGGCTCTAGAGTATTTCAAGAGAGCGGGATTCAAGATTCTCTTAAGAGGTCACGGCGGGGAGCTTGCAAAAGCAGCTCTTGCCTATCCTGTGAAAGTGACACGGGACGTACGGTCCTTATCAATTGGCAGAGGAGTGATTGATAAGTTATTTGAATCTGCGAATATAGTTATGATGGATTTCGATCCTAAGCTTTTATTTCATAATGGCGCATATAAGTTCACTAAGGAAGCTGCAAAACAGTCCATTATAGAATCTTGCGACTCAGTGAGCGAATTGCTTACACCAGCCGATGTTTTTATCTATTATTATCTCAATGAGTATATAAGACGGCATGATATTGCATCTCTGGAGATTTTTAGAACCCAGGTTGAAATTAGACTGCCATTTCTTGATGAAGAATATTTAAGACTATTGATGCAGCTTCCTATCCAAAATAGAAATTTTAACGAAGTTCATTTGGCATTAATAAGGCAATGCATGCCCGAGCTTGTGAAAGTTCCCGATTCAAATACAGGGGCTCCAATGGATGCCAACCTGATACGACTTACAGTTACGGATAAAATCAACACTTTAATGAAAAGGCTAAAGATACGGGGTTTCAGACACTATGCCGAGTTTCAGGATTGGCATCGCAAGTCCTTTCGAGAGATAATCAAGAGAATTATTTTCAGCAAGGAACTGATGGATAGGGGCATCTTCGATCCCAATGGATTAAAGGCGGTCTTCGAGCAACATATATCGGGCAAGAAGGATTACGCCAACTTGTTAGGCACCATTGTCGGGATAGAATTATGGTTTAGGGATTTCGTTGATTAGCGTCCGGAATCTCTGAGTTTTCCTCCAAGAAGAGCGCCAATGAGAGACAGAGTTCTCCGTGGCGAAAGGTTGCCAGACCGATAATTGGAGTCTGCAAGCAGTGGCCCTAAGCGGGGCGCGACTCGCTAGCGCTTGCAGCCTGATGAGGTGACGACGCGGGCTCACAGTTCTTTGTCTCTTGCGCTTCGTGCGCGGACAACTCCGTATGGAGTTGTCCGCGCCACCCATAGGGCAACCGCTTGGCGTGGCAATCGGAATGATGGGCTGACGGTCAGGCGCGGGGCGGAGACGAGAGGAGATGGGCTGGCGCGGGTCGATTTTCGCGTTCACCCCATGCAGTCATCCGCGGGATTGCGTCCCGCACGGCGCTTTGATTTCTTGGAAGTGCTCCTTCCTTCGTGGGGCCTGCTTGCGGCGGCGCGACTCACCTTTCCACTATCCCAATCCATCGGGCTGAATTGGTCACACCCCCCGCGAATATCCTTCGGCGTCTCCAATATAATTGCCCGAGGAAATCGAAAATCCTTGACTTGCTCCGGGCATTGTCTAGAATTCTTTACTTCGGTTGATTGACAACGACATACGCGCATGTAAGTGTGCGCCCGCGCGGGATCCGGCGATGCAACATCGCTGAAATGCCGTCATCCCGCCGAAAGTCGAAGCCAGGAAAGCTGCATCGACTCTGGATTCCAGCTTTTGCCGGAATGACGTTGGGAGCTTGAGCCAACGCCATTGTCCGGCGGCGAGCGAGGGGGCGGCGCGTTTCCGGCGACCATGAAGCGGCCCGGCGTTCGGGCCGGATGAGGATTTGGGTATATGAAGTGCTGGCGGGTCCCGCTTGACGCGGAAGAGATTCAGGTTTCCCGGGGGGTGGTGCACATCGTCGAGGACAGGTGCAAGGGGTGCGGCTACTGCATCGAATACTGCCCGAGGGACGTGCTGGAGTTTTCCCGGAAGTTCAACAGCAAGGGGTACCATCCGCCGACGGCGAAGAAGCCGGAGGCGTGCGTCAACTGCCACTACTGCGAGATAATCTGCCCTGATTTCGCCATATTTTCGGTGGAGGCCCCGGTGGATGCGCCCCAAGGGGCGTAATCGCTGGCTCTAGGGGGCTCCAAGGGCGGCGGCATTCTGGGGGGAAAGGCCGCCGCCCTCCCCGAGCCGCGATTTTTTTGTTTTTATCGGGAAGAACCGCAAGGCCGCTTGGCGTTGCGGCTAGATATTCGTCACGAGAGATTCTAAGGTGATTCCATGAAGCCAGCAGTTTTGACCGGGGAGCATTTCATCACGGGGGACGTCGCGTGCGCCGAGGGCGCCCTTGCGGCGGGGTGCAGGTTTTTCGGGGCCTACCCCATCACGCCCGCCACGGAGATCGCCGAGCACATGGCGTCGCGGTTGCCGGGCGTAGGCGGAATATTCATCCAGATGGAAGACGAGATCGCGGCGATGGCGTCTATTTTGGGGGCTTCCTGCGCGGGGGCGAAGAGCATGACGGCGACGTCCGGCCCCGGATTCAGCCTGATGATGGAAAATCTGGGACTCGGGATTTGCACGGAGACGCCCTGCGTGGTGGTGAACGTGCAGCGGGCGGGGCCTTCGACGGGACTCCCGACGCTCGGAGCGCAGGGGGACATGATGCAGGCCCGCTGGGGGTCGCACGGGCACTACGAGATCATCGCGCTAGCGCCCGCGTCGCCACAGGAGATATTCCACCAGACGATCATGGCCTTCAACCTGAGCGAGACGTACCGGCTGCCGGTGCTCATCATGGCCGACGAGGTGATAGGGCACCTGAGCGAGCGGGTCATCATCCCGGAGGCAAGCGCCATCAAGACCGTGTCACGCCCGAGGGCGAAGGGGCGGAAAGACCGCTTCAAGCCCTTCCAGCCGGGGCCGGACGGCGTTGCTCCGATGGCGATAGCGGGAGAGGGGTACGGCATCCACGTGACGGGACTTACCCACGACGAGAAGGGCTACCCGGTGATGACCGCCGAGGCGCAGGCGGCGATGGTTGGCAGGATCACGGAAAAGATTACGAGGAACCTCGACAAGATCATACAGCTCGAGGAGTACCGCCTGGACGATGCGGAGGTCGTGATCGTGTCTTACGGGGCGTCGGCGCGGAGCAGTCTGGCGGCGGTCGACGAGGCGCGGGAGCAGGGGATAAAGGCCGGACTGCTGCGACTCGTGACGGTTTGGCCCTTCCCGGAGGCGCGGATACGGGAGCTTGCCAAGCGGGCGAAGGGGTTTGTAACAGTCGAGCTGAACCTCGGGCAGGTGCATCTCGAGGTGGAGCGATGCGCGGGCGGCGCGGCTCCGGCGGTGCTCGTCGGGCACGCGGGAGGGGCGGTCATAACGCCCGAGCGCATCATCGAAACCATCAGGAGCGCCTTCTAGCGGCGCGGCGGGCCTCGGGCCGGAGAATATGAACGCTATGGACAAGGTGAAAGATCGTATGGAGCACCCCCTCGACGACCTCCTGCGGACGGATCGCATCCCGCACATATGGTGCTCGGGGTGCGGGATCGGGACGGCGTTTTCGTCGTGCCTCGTCGCGCTCAAGGGGAGCGGGGTGGACCTCGACAAGACGGTGATGGTTTCCGGCATCGGGTGCTCGGGGCGCGGGGCGGGCTACATCAGGCTCGATTCGTACCACACGACGCATGGGCGGGCGATTCCGTTCGCGACGGGGATGAAGCTCGCGAACCCCGAGCTCAACGTGATCCTCTTCAGCGGCGACGGGGACCTCTTCGCGATCGGCGGGAATCATTTCATCCACGCGGCGCGGCGGAACGTGGACCTCGCGGTCGTCTGCGTGAATAACCTCAATTACGGGATGACGGGCGGGCAGGCGGCGGCGACGACGCCCCTCATGTCGAAGACCACCACGACGCCGCTGGGGAGCATCGAGCCGCCCTTCAATTTGCCGCTGCTGGCGTATGCGGCGGGGGCGACGTACATCGCGCGCTGGACGGTGCTCCACACGCGGGACCTCACGAAGTCGATCGAGGAGGCGGTGCTGCACCGGGGGTTTGCGTTCATCGAGGTGCTCGCCCCGTGTCCGACGGGGTATGGGCGGAGGAATAAGCAAAAACCCGCCGATACGCTCAAGCTCTACCAGGAGCGGAGCATCATTCGGAACAGCGCCCATCCGGCGGAAGTGACGCTCGACTTCGAACAGGGCGTCACCCTGGGGAAATTCGTGGACTACGAGCGGCCGACCTACACGGACGCCTACGATAAAATATATCGCCCGCAAAACCTACTGGATGGGGACAAAGCAATATGAACGCCAGCACGGCGGCCGTTGCCGCATCGCGGAAAGAGATCGTTGTCACCGGGTTTGGGGGGCAGGGCATAATTCTGGCCGGGCAGATTCTGGGGAAGGCCGCGAGCCTGGGGGACCACAAGGAGAGCACGCTGACGCAGTCCTACGGCCCCGAGGCGCGCGGAGGCGCGTGCAGCGCGCAGGTGATTATATCCGACGGGTCGATCCACTATCCGTACGTGAGGAAGCCGGACATCCTCGCCTGCATGTCGCAAGGGGGATTCGACAAATACGTCGGAACCATGAAGGACGGGAGCATCCTGCTGGTGGACCAGGACCTCGTGCAGCCCGGAGATAAGACGAAGGACGCGAACTGCTTCGCGATACCGGCGACGCGGATGGCAGAAGAGTTGGGGCGGAAGATGATGGCGAACATCGTGATGCTCGGGTTTATCACCGCCGTAACCGGGGCGGTGTCGGTGGATGCGGCCCGCAACGCCGTGACGGATTCCGTGCCGAAGGGCACCGAGAAGATGAACGTGACTGCTTTCAACAAAGGGTTCGATTACGGCGAGGCGGTGCTCAAGGGGCGCCGCAAGAAGGCGGAGACCGGGAAAGGGATCGCGGAATGAGGGCCCGGAAGGATCGACTGAACAGGGTGCTCGTGATCGGCGCTACGCCCGCCGGAATCGCCGCGGCCAACAAGCTGGGGGAGATGGGCGTGCCCGTCACCCTGGTGGACGCGGACGCGGATCTGAACGCAAAGCTGGCGCGGGAAGAATGGCGGTTGCCGTCTGGTGTGACGTACAACTACGCGATGCGGCCGGGGCTCCTGCGCATCCTGCGAAACCCGAGAATACGGCGCATCCTGCCGGGAGAAGTGCTGTCGGTGAAGCACACGCTCCAGGGGTTTTCGGCGCGTCTGCGGGCGGAGCGCACCTTTGTGGACGCGGAGCGGTGCACGCTTTGCGGGAAATGCGCGGAAGTCTGCCCGGTGACGGACGGGGAGGGGCATAAGCCCATCCACTTCAACGGGAGACAGAGTCTTCCCGGAAGGCCGGTCATCGACAAACGCCGCAAGCCGCTCTGCCAGGCGGGTTGCCCGCTCGGGGTGAACGCGCAGGGCTACGTCGCGCTCGCGAAGGCGGGACAGTTCGAGGAGGCGATAGACCTCATACGGCGCGACAACGTGCTGCCGGGCGTCTGCGGGCGCATCTGCACGCACCCGTGCGAGTCGGAATGCCGGCGCGGGGAACTCGACGAGCCGCTCGCGATCCGGAACATCAAGCGGTTCCTCGCGGACTACGACTTGCAACATCCCCGGATGTGGGAGGAGAAGGCCGGGGCCCCGAAGCGGGAGGAGTCGATTGCGGTCGTGGGGTCGGGCCCGGCTGGGCTCGCGGCGGCTGCGGACCTCGCGCGGCTCGGGTATGGCGTGACGGTCTTCGAGAAGGAGCGGATGACGGGCGGAATGTTGCGCTATGGCATCGGACCGCACCGGCTGCCGAGGGACGTCCTCGACCACGAGGTGGAGAACGTAAAGGCGCTTGGCGTCGCGTTCGAGATGGGGAGCGCGATTTCCATGCCGGAGGGGCTCGCGGAGCTTCGCGGGCGGTTCGCGGGAGTGGTCGCGGCGGTAGGGGCTTGGCAGGACCGGAAGCTGGGCATGCCCGGCGAGGACCTCGAAGGCGTAGAAGGTTGCGTGAGCTGCCTTAGCGCCATCCACCGGGGCGAGGCGCAGGACATGGCGGGGACGCGGGTCGCCGTCATAGGCGACGGGAACGCGGCGTTCGATCTCGCCCGGGCGCTGGTGCGGCTCGGAGCGAAAGTGACGATTCTCTCGTGGTTCCCGATGGATATGATCCCGGCGGACCCGGAGGAAGTCCGGGAAGCGCGTGAAGAAGGCGTCGAGATAATCGATTCTAGGCGGGTGGTGGAGTTCCTGGGAGAGGGCGGCAAGTTGCGGGGGCTGCGGTGTGCGCCCACCGTTCCGGGGCCGCCGGACGCGAACGGGATTCCCTGGCCGGTGGTCGTCAAGGGCGGAGAGCCGGTGGATCTTACGTACGATCGCGCGATCGTCGCCATCGGTCAGGTTCGGGACCCCTTCTGGGCGGAGCTTGCCGGGAGCGCGGACGGCGCCGGGGAAGCGACGCTGCCGGACGGGTCGAAGCTCACGAATGTATTCGTCGCGGGAGACGCGGCGGGCGGTCCGTCTTCGGTCGTCCAGGCGATGGCGTCGGGGCGGGAGGCCGCGCGGCGCATGCATCGGGCGCTTGGCGGAAAGGATGATGCGGGCGCGCCGCTTCGTCCGGACGACAGGGATTTCGCGGCGATTCCGATCGACATCCCCTACGTGGCGCGGGCGAAGATGCCAGAGCGACAGGTGTCGGCGAGGCTTTCCGGGTTCGCCGAAGTGGCGCTCGGATTTGAAGAAGCGCAGGCAGTCGCCGAGGCTTCGAGGTGCCTCCAGTGCGGCGTATGCTCCGAGTGTCTCCAGTGCGCCGAGGCGTGCAAGTTGCCGGGGGCCATACATCATGACGAGCAGCCGATGGAGGAAACCGAACAGGTGGGCGTGGTCATTATCGCGGACCCGAACGCTGCTCCATCGATCAAGGGGGAAGACGTCATACGGGCGTACAGCACCAAGGGCGCATCGAACGATGTGCACGCGATGACCCTTCGCGGGTTCGCCGCGGCGGCGGAGGCCATGGTGCTCCTTGCCGAGAGCGGGACGGGGAGGCTCCAGGGGCGCGGGGTCGCGTTTACGCCTCCCGATCCGCAGCTTTCGCCGGAGATCCGCATCGGGGTTTTCGCGTGCCGGTGCAACGACGCCTTCGGGTGGCCGGAGCCGCTGGACGCCTACATGGCCGGACTCACGGCGCGGGAGGAGGTGGCCTATTCGGAGGTGCTCGCTTCCGCCTGCACGGCGGAGGGGACCGCGTCCATCCTGCGCTCGATTCGGGAGAACGGGTTGACCCGCGTGGTGCTGGCGTCGTGCGTCTGCTGCCCGCTCGATTTCATTTGCAGTGCGTGCACCGACCAGCGGAGCCGTCTGAAAGATGCGCTCTTCAAGGGGACGGGCGTGAGCCGCGCCATGGTCGAGACGTGCAACCTGAGGGGCGAGGCGCTGCGGCTGCTGCGGGACGACCGGGAGCTTGCGGTGGAGCGCTTCAGAGGGCTCATCGAGCGGTCCGTCGGAAGGGCGAAGAACCTCAAGTCACTCCCAGCTCCGGCGAGGCCGTACAACTTCAATACGGCGGTTATCGGCGATTCGGAGGCGGCGTTCAAAAGCGCGCTCACTCTGGCCGAGTCCGGCATGGAAGTTTTTCTATTTGGCGACAGGGATAAGCCGTTATCGGCGTTTCCGGAGCATCCGAACATCCATGCGTTCGATGGGTCGTCGGTGCAGGGAATTAGTGGCACTTTGGGAGACTTCCGGATAACGGTTCAGATTCATGGGGTAATGCAGACGCTGAACGCCGGGGTCGTCATCATCGGAGAGGAGGCCCGGAGGCGCATCATGTATATGCCAGAAGCGGATCTGCCCCCGCATTTGGTGGAGTGGTCGCTGCAAAAGAGGGGCGAGACCGGCATACCGTTTTTCTCGCC
>CALFXO010000099.1 GCA_937958025.1 uncultured Syntrophobacteraceae bacterium | reverse complement strand
TATTGGGGGCGCCCCGGCCTCACCGCCGCGAGCTTCCTGCCCGATCCATTCGCTCCGGGGCCGGGACAGCGGATGTACCGCACCGGGGACCTCGTCCGCCGGTTGGAAAACGGCGACATCGAATTTTTGGGCCGGATCGACCATCAGGTCAAGATTCGCGGGTTCCGCGTCGAACTGGGCGAGATCGAGGCCGCCCTTTCCGCCCTGCCGGGAGTCGAACGGGCCGTCGTCATTCCCGTCCGGGAGGGAAGCGCGGAGGAAGCGCGGCTTATCGCTTTCCTGTCGGGAGGAGGGGCCGATTGGTCCGATGCAAGGGCTATCCGGGGATTTCTCCGGGAGAAGCTCCCCGACTACATGATCCCGGCGCGATACGCCGCCGTGGACGCTTTTCCCCTCACGTCGAGCGGGAAGATAGACCGGAAGGCGCTGGCCGGGATGGCGGGAGCGGAAGGCGCCGTCCCAAGCGGAGCGCTCGCCCCCCCGCGCGACGCCGTGGAGCAGAAGCTCGTCGAAGCCTGGAAGGCCGTGCTGGACCTGCCCTTTGTTGGCGTGGAAGACGACTTTTTCGACCTGGGCGGCCATTCCATCAAGGCGATACGGCTGATGGCCCTGGTGCAGCGCGATTTCGGGACGCGCCTTCCCATCTCCGCGCTCTTCCGGGAGCCAACCATCGCGGGGCTCGCCCGTATGCTGCGAAACAGCGCGGAAGCCCCGGCGTGGCCGATTCTCGCGCCGATCCATCCCGAAGGCGGCAAGCTGCCCTTCTTCTGCATGTCGGGGGCAGGCGGGACCGCCCTTTACTTTTATGAGCTCGCAAAGGAGCTGGGGCCGGACCAGCCTTTCTACGGGCTCCAGGCGCCCGGCCTCGACGCCGAAGCCAGGCCCTGCAATCGCGTGGAAGATCTGGCCGAGCTGTACATCCGGGAGATGCGCGCGGTGCGGCCCCATGGGCCATACCGGCTGGGAGGGCATTCCTTCGGCGCGCACGTCGCCCTCGAAATGGCGCGGCAACTGGAAGCCGGGGGGGAGCCGGTCGAAACGCTGCTGATTTTCGACGCGTGGGTCCCGATCCGGGAGCGAAGCGACGCTTCCGGCGGCCCCGAGTCCGGCTGGGACGATGCGCGGCGGCTCTGCGAAGTCGCGGCGAAGATCGCCGAGCTTTATGAGATCCCGAACGAAATCCATCATTCTGAGGTTGCCGCACTCGATGAGGACGCACGGCTGAACCTGCTGCGAGGCCTCTTGTTCCAGGTGGAATTGCTGCCGCCCGAAGCGAGCTTGACGCAAACCAAAGGGCTGCTCGACGTCTACTGGGCGACCATCCAGGCCATGGACGCCTACGCGCCCGAGGCGGCCCCCCTCGGGGCGCGCATCGTGCTCTTCAAGTCCGAAGAATCGGAAAACCACGCGGGCGCGCGGGAGCAAGACGCAACGACGGCGACGGTCCTGGCCGACCCCGCATGGGGATGGGGGCGCTATACGGAGCGCCCCGCAGCCATCCACACCGTCCCCGGCGGACACCTTTCCATGATGGGCGCGCCGCACGTGAAGACCCTTGCGGAATTGGCAAAAAAGCATCTTTCGGGCGACGGAGAGCCGCCGAAGCGGGATGGGGCCGAGCGGAACCCGGCTATCGGAGCATCTCGCCGCGCCAGCAGGACTCGGGAGCGGGACGTCGCCATCGTCGGCATGGCGTGCCGGGCGCCCGGCGCCCGCAACTACGAGGCGTTCTGGAAGAACCTGGCGGAAGGCGTCGATTCCGTGATCCGGATGCCCGAAGCGCGCTGGGCGGGAGACCCGGCGCTGCCCCAGCTGGAGGAGCTGCCGCAAGGGGCCGGGGCGCCGTGGCTCGGGGCGCTGGACGATGTGGAGAAGTTCGACCACCGGTCCTTCGGCATTTCGCCGCGCGAGGCGCGGTGCATGGACCCACAGCAGCGGCTCCTCATGGAGGAAGTCCGTCACTGCCTGGAGGACTCCGCCATTCCGGTCGAATTGCTGCGGGAGAAGCGCACCTCGGTTTACATCGGCGCGACGGCCTGCGACCACCTCCAGATGGCCGCCCGGCCGGGGGCCATCCTCGACAGCCATGCCGCCCTCGGAAGCTGCTCTTTCATGCTGGCAAACCGGATTTCGCATTTCTTCGGGCTCACGGGCGAAAGCGAAAGCATCGACGCCGCCCACGCCGGGTCGCTCGTCGCCCTCCACCGCGCGGCGTCGGCGGTGAAGAGCGGCGACTGCGATTTCGCCATCGCGGGAGGCGTAAACCTCTATCTTTCGCCGTGGCGCTACGTCATTTTCGCCAAGTCCGGCATGATAAGCAAACAGGGGCGCTGCCGGACGTTCGACCGCGACGCGGACGGCTACGCGCCGGGAGAAGGCGCCGGCGTGCTCCTGCTCCAACCGCTGGAAGACGCGCTGCGGGAGGGCGCCGCGATCTACGGGGTAATTCGCGGCTCGGGGGTCAGCCACACCGGCTCCTCCCCTTCCATCACCATGGCGGGCGTGGAAGGCCAGTGCAGGGCCATTGCGCGGGCGCACGCGGCCTGCGGGTTCGACCCGTCCAGCATAACGTACGTGGAAGCGCACGGCTCCGGGACCCCGCAGGGAGACCCCGTGGAGTTTGAAGCCCTTTGCAGGGCGTTTGCCCCCTTTGCCGCCAGGAAGGGCTATTGCCGCATAGGCTCCGTAAAGACCAACATCGGGCACCTGGAAGCGGCGGCGGGCGTCATGGGCGTCATCAAGGTCCTCCTGATGATGGCGAACCGGCAAATTCCGCCATTGCTCCACTTCAGGGAGCCGAACCCGAAGATCGATTTCGGACCGTCCCCTTTCCGCGCGGCGGACCGACTCACCGAGTGGCTTCCAGCCGAAACGGGCCTTCCCCTGCGGGCGGGCGTCAGCTCCTTCGGCCTTGGAGGAGTGAACGTCCACGTGGTGCTGGAATCGCACGGAGAACCGGCGGGGTGCGGGCATCGCCCCCCATGGCGCGAATACCCCGGCGAATCCTTTGGCATTTTGCGCGGCGCTCCGGGCGAAACAGCGGCGGCGTCCGAGCTCGCCGCCAAAAAGATTTCAATGGAGGCGGAGATGTGCGCCCGCCTCAAGGGCATCTTCGCGGAAAAGCTCGAATGCGGAGTGCAAGACCTCGGCGAGGAAGACTATTTTATTGAAGAATACGGCGTCGATTCCTTCATCAACCAGGAAATAGTGGAAACGCTGCGGGAGCGCTTCGGGCCGGTCCCGAGGACAATCCTTTTCGAGTGCAAGAGCATCCGCACATTGGCGCAACGACTGATGGAAATGCATGGGGCGAAGGCGACGGCCGCATGCGAAAGCGCAGCCTCCGGCGAACCGGGAGTGAGCGCCGTGGCGGGAGCCGCCGCCCGCAAGGCGGAGACTTCCGAGGGCGCGCCCGAAGACTCCATAGCGGTGATCGGCATGGCGGGCCGCTTTCCGGGGGCCGGCAACACCTACGAGTTGTGGACGAAGCTCGTACGGGGAGAGGACTGCATTACGGAGGCGCCATCCGGCCGATGGAGCGGCCGGACGCGCCGAAACGGCGGCGATGGGGCGCGCCGGGGCGGATTCCTTCGCGATTTTGACAGGTTCGATGCACGCTTTTTCCGGATCGCGCCCCGGCAGGCGGCCCTCATGGACCCGCAGCAGCGCGTTTTCCTGGAAGTTTGCTGGGCCGCGATGGAAGACGCGGGATGCACGCGGGAGCGGCTCAGCCGCAACACGGGAGTTTACGCCGGGGTGAGCGATGGCGGCTACTCGTGGTGCGCGGCGGAGGAAGCCGCGAGAGGCAATGCGCATTTCCCGGACGCAGACCTGAGCGACGCGGCCAATCGCGTTTCCCACCACCTGGACCTTCATGGACCGAGTCTCAGCGTGGATACGGCCTGCTCCGCTTCCCTCACGGCGGTCCACCTCGCGGTCGAAGCGCTGCGGAACAAAGAGTGCGACATGGCGTTCGCGGGAGGCGTGAGCCTCTCCCTCCACCCCTCCCGGAACGAGCGGTTCATGGAAAAAGGGATGCTCACCCGCGACGGACGCTGCAAGCCGTTCGGGGACGGAGAGGGAGGGTTCGTCGAGGGCGAAGGGGCCTGCGTCCTGCTGCTCAAGCCGCTCCGGGACGCCCTCCGCGACAACGACCACATCTACGGCGTAATACGGGGAAGCGCGATGAATTCCGGCGGGCGCACCGGAGGATACACCGTCCCCGATCCGTCCGCGCAGGAGGAGCTCATAGTCAGGGCGCTCGAAAGGAGTGGGGTCGCCCCGCGAACCATCAGCTGCATCGAAGCACACGGGACCGGCACGAGCCTCGGAGACCCCATCGAAATCGAAGGGCTCGCACGGGCTTTCCGCCGCTACACGGGGGATGCCGGATTTTGCGCGGTGGGATCGATCAAAGGAAACATAGGACACCTTATAGCGGCGGCGGGCGTCGCGGGGCTCGTCAAGGTTCTGCTCCAGATGAAGCAAAAGGAGCTGGCGCCTTCGCTCTACTGCCGCCCCGCGAACCCGAAGGTCGATTTTGACGGCGGCCCGTTCTATCTCCAGGAGGGCCTGGGGCCCTGGGAGGCGCCTTTTCCGCGACGGGCCGGGGTGAGCGCGTTCGGCTCCGGAGGCTCCAATGCGCACGTCATTGTGGAGGAGCATCCCCGCGGGGCGGCGTCTGGTCCCGCCGATGGGACCGGTTGCCACCTGGTTCCGCTTTCCGCGAGGGACGCGGAGCGTCTTAAGGCATACGCCGCCGAACTAGCGGACTTTCTCCGCCTCACGCAAACGGAGGCGCACTTTTCCGGGTGGCGGGTGGAGCTTGCCGATCTCGCCTACACCCTGCAAGTCGGGCGGGAGACGATGCCGGAGCGGTTGGCCGTCGTTGCCGGGGACATCGACGAGGTCGTCGCTGGGCTGGAAGCCTATTGCCGTGGCGAGGAGCGCGAAGGTTTGTACGCGGGCGGGGCGGCGCGGCGCGGCTCCATCAGCGACGAGATCGAAAAGCGGGCGGGGGAAATCCACGATCTGGCCCGGCGCTGGACGGCGGGAGAAAACATTATTGCATGGGAGCGTCTGCACGAAGGCGGCGCGCCACGGCGCGCGCCGCTTCCCACCTATCCCTTCGGGGGCGAACGCTACTGGCTCCCCGGCGCGGGAAGCGATGGGGAAGAAACGGCGCCGTGGACGGGGGAGTTCCATAAACCCGTATGGACCCCCGCGCCCCTTGAGGGCGGTGATGCGGATTTGCGCGCGGGTTCCGAAGAGGGGGTGCTGATCGTCGCGCCGGGCAACTCGCGGATAGCCGATGCGCTCGCTCGATATCACGCGGGGCGGGACGTTAGGCGGCTGGACGCTTCAGCCACGGATTTCGGGGACGTCTCCCGGTTTCGCCTCATTTATTTCCTGGAACGCTTCGAGGAGCTTCCTCCGGATTTTTCGGATCCGGAAGGCTGGCTCGCCCTTTCAGGGACGGGAGCGCGGAGCGTCCATAACCTGCACCGGCTCGTCACGGCCATGCATAATGGCGGAAAGGCCGATCGGACGCACCTGCGGGTGGTGACGGAGAACGCCGCCGCGCCGGACGATCCGAGCGCCATCCATCCCGGCGCGGCCATGCTGCACGGCCTCGCGATGACGCTTGCCGGAGAGCTTGCGAAGACAGCCGTCTCCTGCATGGACGTTTATTGCGATCCATCCGGAAGAGGCGCGGCGAAAGCCGCCACCGCCGTCGCCGCCGAACCCTGGACCGGGAAGCGCCTCGTGGCCGTGAGGGGCGGCGCGCGCTTCGTCAGGACGCTCGAGCCAGTGCGGTTGCAAGCGCATGGAGCGCGGTTCCGAGAAAGGGGCGTCTACTGCGTCGTCGGAGGGGCGGGCTCGGTAGGACTCGAGCTGGGACTGCGCCTCGCCCGGAAATTCCACGCCCGATTGGCGTTGATCGGGCGGAGCGAACCGGACGGCGCAAAGCGTTCGGCAATGGAGGAAATGCGCGCAAAGGGCGGCGAAGTCCTCTACATCAGGGCCGACGTCTCCAATCCGGAGGAAATCCGGGGCGCCCTGCGTCAGGCGAAGGAGAGGTTCGGGCGGCTGCATGGCGTCATCCAGGCGGCCATGACCCTTAAAGGCGGCCTTTTCAGGGACCTGGACGCCGGACAGATAGACGGCATCCTTCGCCCCAAGGCGCGGGGCAGCCTCGCCCTGCTGCGGGCGCTCGGGGGCGAAGAACTGGATTTCCTGGCATTTTTCTCCTCGCTCCAGTCGTTTGTATGCGAGCCGGGGCATTCGGTCTATGGAGCGGCTTGCGCCTTCCAGGACGCATTGGCCCGCCATGCCGCGACAATGTTCCCCTTTCCCGTAAGGGCCATCAACTGGGGCTACTGGGACGCGGGGATGTTCGCGCAGCCAGCCGTGAAGCGGCAAATCGCCCGGATGGGGTTTGAACCGATCCGCCCGGAGGAAGGGCTTGCCGCCCTCGATGCCGCGTTGGAGGGCCCCCACGCGCAGGTTGGGTTCGTAAAGGGCGGCGCGGGCGTCCTCGACGCACTGGGTGCGGGGGCGGCGCGGACGGAAGCGTCCGGGGAAGCCCCCGATAGCGGAGCCACGCTCTCTTGCGCCGAACGGACATCGGAACCGGAATTTGCCCGCATCCTGACGGACATTGTCGCGGAAACCATCGGGCTTCCCCCTGAAGAGATCGAGCCGGACGTCCAGTTCGCGGAATTTGGCGTCGATTCCATCTGGGGGGCCAGGGTAGTGGATCGCCTGAACGAAGCGCTGGGGGTGAATCTCAAGACCACCGTTATATTTTATTATCCGACGGTGAATGAGTTCGCCCATTATCTGTTCGAGCAAGCCCCCTGCGCGGGCGTCGAAGGAGCGCAACCGGGGCGCCCGCAACAGTGCGGCGGCATAGCCGTCATCGGCATGGCCGGGAGGTTTCCCGGAGCGGGGAGCGTCCGGGAGTTTTGGAAAAACCTGGAGGAAGGCGTCTGTTCGGTGAGCGGTCCGCCAGCAGGCAGGTGGACCGGGGATGGTGCCGAAGATGGCGGATCATCGCAACCGCCCCGTGTCGGAGGGTTCCTTGAAGACGCCGAATGCTTCGATCCGCTGTTTTTCCGGATTTCCAGGCAGGAAGCCGAAATCATGGACCCGCAGCAGCGCATCTTCCTCCAGGAAGCCTACCACGCGCTCGAGGACGCCGGTTATACAGATGCGCGCAAGACGCCTCTCCAATGCGGCGTTTTCGCGGGCGGTGCGGAAGGCGACTACCAGCGGCGCGTGGACGCCCAAGGGGTGCGCGCGGCGCAATCGCTATGGGCGAACGACGGGGCGTTCCTGGCGGCGCGGATCGCCTATTTCCTGAATCTCTCCGGCCCCACGATGACCGTCAACACGGCCTGCTCCGCCTCCCTCACGGCGGTCCATCTGGCATGCCGGGCCATCAAGGACGAAGAGGCGGAGATGATGGTCGCGGGCGGCGTATTTCTTTGCTCCACGCCCGAGTTTTTCATCAACGCGGCCAATGCGGGCGTTTTGTCGGAAAAGGGGGAGTGCCGCCCCTTCGACGACGGCGCCGACGGGTTCGTTCCGGGGGAAGCCGCGGCCGCCGTGGTCCTCAAGTCCCTCGAAGCCGCCCTGCGGGACGGCGACCACATTTACGCCGTCATCCGAGGCTCCGGCGTGAACCATGACGGGCGCAGCAACGGCATCACGGCCCCCAACGGAAACGCGCAGACAGACCTGGAGATTTCCGTCTATCGCGGCTGCGGCGTCGACCCGGCAACCATCGCCTATGTGGAGACGCACGGGACGGGGACCCGGCTGGGAGACCCCATCGAACTGGAAGCGCTCACGAACGCCTTTCGGCGGTTCACGGACAAGTCGCGCTTTTGCGCCGTCGGATCGGTGAAGGGCGCCATAGGCCACACGGCGCTCGCGGCGGGCGTCGTCGGCCTGATAAAGGCGATCCTGGCCATCGGCCACGGCAAAATCCCCCCGGCGGTTGGCTTCCGGTCGCCCAACGCGCATTTCGATTTCGCCGCAAGCCCTTTTTATGTGAATACGTCCCTCCTTGAGTGGAAGCCGCCGCGCAGGGCCGCCGTCAGCAGCTTCGGCATCAGCGGGTCCAACGCGCACCTGGTTGTCGAAGCCCCCCCCGCACCGGGAATGCGCACCGAACGCCCGACGGGTCCTTTTGTCATCCCCCTTTCGGCCAGGACCGAAGAAGCGCTCCGCCGAAGGAAAGCCGATCTGTTGGAGCAACTGGAAGCCGAGGGGGAGGAAAACCGCCTGGAGGACGTCGCGTTCACTCTCCAGGCGCGGCGAATGCATTTCCCGCTCCGGGCGGCATATGTGGCGCAAGACGTCGAAGAACTGAAGGACCTGCTGGCGGTGGACCTGGCCGGCGGCGAGGATCACGGCAACGGGCCGCGCCACGCGCCAGCCTCCCGAATCGCCGCCGCATACCTGCGAGGGGAGGCGGTGAATTGGGCGGACGCATGGCCGCGCGGCTATAAGGGGCGGAACATCCCGTTGCCGCTCTACCCGTTCGCGCGGGAGCGCTACTGGGTGGAGGCGCGCGAAGATGGAAACATCCCGAAGGGCGCGAGCGGGGAGCGCCCCGGGAAGGCGCGGTCCTCCATGCTGTACTATCGCCCGTCCTGGAAACCGTGCGCACTGCAACCTTCCGCCGCCGACAGCAGCCCGAAGGGGACGATTCTCCTCTTTGGCCCCGGCTCCGAGGAAATGAACGCGCTGCGCGAACGCCTCTCAGATGCGGTGCGCGTGGCCCGCGACCGGGACGCGGTAGAGTACGAAAGCAACTGTGAAATCGTAGAGGATTCCCCTAGATCATACGAAGCGCTTCTAGACCGTCTGGAACGCGAAGGCAAGACGCCGGAGGCCGCCATCTTCCTGTGGCCGCCGGAGCGGCTCGAACTGGACCGGGACCGGCTTCAGGACGCTATCCGCCGGACGATGCACCCCGCGTCGCTTCTCGCGGGCGCGGCGGCGCGGCGCGCTCCCGGCCGAAGGCTCCGCATCCTGTATGCTTATCACACGCCTTCCGGCGAAACGCGTCCGCGCCATGAAGCGATCAACGGAGCGGCCAGGACGCTTATAGAAGAAAATTCGGGACTCTCCTTCAAGACGGTGGAAATTCGCGAAAACGCCATGGACGGTGGCGGAGTGCCAGGGGTTGCCGATATATCCTCGGCGAGAATTGAAAATTGCGTTCCCGTAGGAGCGGCATCCTGCCGCGACTGGCGCAACGTCGCGGCAGGATGCCGCTCCTACGACGGGATAATCCCCTCGGATCGAAGCATTCATGCCCTAACGGGTATAATCTTGGCCGAGCTTGCGCAAGATGAAAGAATCGCCGAAGTCCTGTACACAAGCGCCGGGCGTCATGTTCAAATCATGGAGGAATTCCATCCGGATGCAATTATTGGCGGCGGCGAGCGGATTCGAGCGCGGGAGGACGGGGTCTACCTGATAACGGGAGGGCTTGGAGGACTGGGGCTGATTTTCGCCCGCTGGCTCGCCAGGGCCGCGCGAGTCCGGCTCGCGCTCGCGGGACGCTCCAGGCTCACGCCGGAAAAGCGGGCAAAGATCAGGGAGCTGGAAGCGCTTGGGGCCAGGGTGCTCTATCTCGAGGCCGACGCGTCCCAAACGGGTCCCGTCGAAGCCCTCGTCGAGAGGGTGCGCGCGGAGTTCGGCCCAATCCACGGGGTGGTCCACGCGGCAGGAGTGGTGCTGGATGGCCGCGCCGCTGGAAAATCCGTGGAGCGAATGGAGAGCGTCCTGGCCCCGAAGGCGCTCGGGTGCGTCCTGCTGGACCATGCGACGCGCAAAGAGCGCCTCGACTTCTTCGCGATCTTCTCCTCCGTGACGGCCCGTTTGGGCAACGCGGGCCAAAGCGACTACGGCTACGCAAACCGCTTCATGGACGCCTGCGCCGCGCTGCGCGAGGAGATGCGGGAGAAGGGCCTGCGCTCCGGCAGGACCCTTTGCATCGACTGGCCTTACTGGCAGGATGGCGGCATGCGGATGGACGATCCCGTTCTGGACGCTTATGTTTCGAGGACGGGAATGCAGCCTCTCCCCACGGAGCTTGGACTGCAAGCCTGGGAGCGGCTGCTGGAAAATCCCGGCGTCTCTCCCGTCGCGCCCGTCTATGGAAAAGAGGAAGAAATTCGCGGGTTGATGGAAAGAAGCTTCGACGCAAAGGCGCCCGAGGCGTTGCCATGCCCCGCCCGCGCCGGTGTTTCGGCGGACCGCATCGAAGAGGTCCTGCGGGAAGTATTGGCCGGCGCGCTCAAGCTCCCCAGGGAACAGGTCGCGCCGGAAGCCGATCTCAGCGACTTCGGGCTGGATTCGGTGGTGATCCGACACTGCGCGCGCCAGATCGAGCAGCTCCTGGGGGCGCCCGTCGGGAATCTCCTGCTGGAGTTCAGGACGGTCCGCGAGATGGCGCGGGCGCTGCTCCGGGAAAAGCCCCTTCAAGCGAAGGCGTTTCAACCGCAGTCTGCGTCGCGATGCAGCGTCCCGCAAAGCGCACCGCCGCGCATCCATGGCGTGGACGTCGCCGTGGTGGGGATGGCCGGACGATTCCCCGGCGCCGACGGCATCGATGGGTTCTGGGAAAACCTCCTCTCCGGCAAATGCCTTATATCGGAGGTCCCGCCGGACCGTTGGGACGCGGAGGCGTTCTACGATCCCGATCCCCGGCTTGCCGCCAAGGGGAAAATCTATTGCAGGCAGGGCGCTTTCCTTTCGGGAGTGGACCTCTTCGACCCCATCCTCTTTGGGATCACCCCCCTCGAAGCGCGGGAGATGAGCCCCGAAGAGCGGATAATGCTCGAACTGGCCTGGGCGGCGCTAGACGACGCCGGACGGCGCCGCTCCGACCTGGCGGGCAAGCGGGTCGGGGTTTACATCGGGATGACCAGCCACACGTATCCGGTGCTCGCCGCCGCGCGGGGCGACGGCGTTTCGACGGACGCGGCATATTACAACGTCCCGAACCGCATCTCGCACTTCTTCGATTTCAACGGCCCGAGCCTCGCCATAGACGTCGCCTGCTCGTCCTCCATGGCCGCCATACAAACCGCGTGCGAAGCCTTGCGCGGCGGCGGCTGCGAAGCGGCGCTCGCCGGAGGCGTGAACCTCTACCTGCATCCATCCAAATACCTGCGGATGTGCCAGAAACGGATGCTCTCCACAAAGGGGAGGGGCCGCCTCTTCGAGCGGGGGGGCGACGGGTTCATTCCGGGCGAAGGGGCCGCGCTTTTCCTTCTCAAGCCCCTCGCGTCCGCCGAGCGGGACGGCGACCACATCCACGGCGTCATCAAGGCGTGCGCCCTTTCCCACAGGGGCAGGAGCAACAGCTACCTCTCTCCTTCGCCACGGTCGCAGGAAACCCTCATGAGGCGGGCGCTTGCCGAATCCGGGGTCGATCCCGCGAGCGTCGGATGCGTGGAGTTGCAGGCCATGGGCTCCGAAATGGTGGACCGGGTCGAGTGGGAAAGCATCAACCGCGTCTACGGCGAAACGGAGGGGGAAGGACGGCCGTGGATAGGGTCCCTCAAGCCGAACATGGGGCATGCCGAGGCCGCATCGGGAGCCATGCAGCTCGTGAAGACCCTCCTCCAGATAAAACACGGCAAAATCGCCCCCACGCCTGTAGGCGACCGGAAGCCCGGCGGGATGGATCTTGAAGGCTCGCCACTCCCGTGCCCCGAGGAAGCCGAGGACTGGGGGCCCGTTGGCGATGCGGGCGGCGGCGCGCCCGTTCTGCGCGCGGCGATCAACTCCTTTGGCGCGGGCGGCGTCGAAGCCCATATGATTGTGGAATCCTACAAACTCCTTAATGGACATGCGGAAGACGCGCGGGAAGAAGCGTTCATCCTTTCGGCTCAAAGCGCGGGCCAACTCCGGCGACTCGCGAAGGACCTCCGGGATTGGCTGGTCAGGGAGGAGAATTCCCCGGAAGGCGTCCGGTTCGCCGACATGGCCTACACGCTCCAGGTGGGGCGCGAGGCGTTCGGGGAGCGGCTCGCGATGATAGCCGCCTCCGTAGGCGAACTGAAACAACATCTGGAAGCGTTCATCGCGGGCGGGAATTTCTGGGGGCCGAAAGTCTTCCACGGAGCGGTTCACGGCGGGCCCGCCGCGCCCGATGGCGCGGAAGGCGCCCGCGGGGCGGCGGCCTTATCGGGTCTCGCGCGGAAATGGGCCGCTGGCGGCAATGTGGAGTGGGGCCGTCTATGGGACGGAAGAGCGGGGCGGAGGACCTCTCTTCCCGGTTATCCCTTCCTGCGCCGCCCCTGCAAACTCGAGGGCGGAAGCGCGCAAACCGTGGTCTCCAGCTATTACGACCATCTGGCCGACGCGGATTCGGCCACGGACGCGACGGAGCGCGAAACGCACCTCACCTTCGCTCCATTTCCAAAGCCCGTGGAAGGCTTTTCCTGGCTCATGGCCCTCTTCGCCCCCGAAACATGCCCCGAGCACCACGCCCTGATGAAAGAAAAGCAGAGGGAGCTGAAAGACGTCCTGCTGAGACGCGCAAACTTTTCCAGCGTGCGGCGGGCGCTCGACATCGGCTGCGGTTACGGGACGGACCTCATCCGGCTGGCCGAGGCGCACCCGCGCATTCTGGGGGACGGGTTCACCATATCGCCGGGGCAGGCGGAAATCGCCTCGAGGCGCATCCGGGAGCGGGGGCTCGCCGAAAGGCTCCGGGTCCATCTCAAGGACAGCTCGAAGGACCCCTTTCCCGCCATGTACGACCTGATCTTCGGCTTCGAGGTGACGGTCCACATAGCGGACAAGGCCGGAGTTTTCGGAAATATCGCGGCGCATTTGAAACCGGGCGGGAAGCTCCTTCTCGCCGACTGCATCACGAACACCCGGACCCGGATCGACTCGCCGCATCTCGGGCAGTATACGGCGACGCGGCCGGAGCAGCGCCGGATTTTCGCGGAATGCGGCCTGTGCGTCGCGGATTGCTTGGACGCGGGC
>CALFXO010000098.1 GCA_937958025.1 uncultured Syntrophobacteraceae bacterium | reverse complement strand
ATTCACATAATACGTTTACAAACAGCGAGGCGGCCGGGCGTTGGTTCGCGCAATTCACGATTGGGCCGTGGTGCAGGAAAATTGAGGCAGAATTTGCGCGATCCGTGCTGGCCTCCGGGTTTGAATTGGAATTAGATTTGTCTGGGTTCATGAGGGGTGATCCTGAAACCCGGTGGAAGAGCCACGAGATTGCTGTAAAAAATCGCATTCTGACGCCCAATGAGGTGCGCGAGGTCGAGGGCTGGAACCCCCAACCGGACGGGGATAGCTTCCATGATTTGGGTCAAAAAAACGTGCAGTAAATATCAATTATGCTTTCCGCTTGACAATACATATTACAAATGATAATATTTACTATCGAATATGGTCTATGTAATGTATGTACTCAAGAAGGAAAAAACAATGGTTCAGAGAATCACAATTACTATCCCCGACCCCTTGCATGAGAGGTTGCAGGTGGTCAAAGACCGGATAAACGTATCCAGGGTGTGCCAGGATGCGCTAATGAAAACCGTTGAAGGGGAGGAACTCAAGATGAAAGATATTCCAGAGCGTGAAAAATTGGTAGCAAGGCTTAGGACGGAGCGGGCAGAGAACGAGAATTACTGGAAGGATAGAGGCGTCAAGGAGGGCAAAGAAGACGCATTGGAGCTTAGTTATGATGACTTTATGGACATAGAGTCACACTTAACCGGCTATATGGAAGATTATGAGTATTGCGCCAACCATATTTCAGAAAAGGTTGATGGTTTAAGCTACATGGTTGAGCGAGTCGAGGAATACGAGGGAAAAGAATCGGCTTTCAATGAGAAGGATTATATCAGCGGGTGGATCGATGGTGTTCTAGAAGTGTGGGAAGACGTAAAAAAAGAACTCTAATAGCATTTGGCATTTAGCCAGGAGACTACAGGGAGCGCATGAGCAGCCCAAAGCGCCAGTCTGCCGTAAGTCCGGGGTATGCTAAGGGTTTTCCTGGACTAATGACCTACCTAGACGGAGTGAGTGAAAATACGTTGCGCTCATGGTTCAGGCGGGGTATGCCTCATATACGGATTGGCGACGTTATTTTGTTTAAGCTGGCAGACGTGGACGCTTGGCTTGAAAAGTTCAGAGTCGGCGGCACCTCCGAGGAAAACGAGATTTCGATTGACGATATCTTAGCGGAGGTGAGCAAATGAAAGGGGTTGAGAGATACCGGAAGAGCGAGGGGGCTCACGGGCCTATCTGGAAGATTGCCAAGGGCGTAAGGGTAAGTAGGAGCGTTGATGGAACGTATGAGCTTGAGGTGCCGGAAAAGGGGAAGCGGAAGCGGCGGCGGGTGCCAAGTTTGGAAAGGGCCATTGAAGCGGCTGAACTGTTCGCTTTGCGCTCCGGGCTTGAGCTCAACTTGATTGAACCGGAAGTAGACCCGCGCAATGTCTACGCCTTTGAAGATGCTTCAAGGGATTGGATTTCGCTTCATAAAGCCAACTGGCAGCCGTCCACCTTGGAGCGGTACGAAGGGCTTCTTGAAAAGCACATCCTTCCGGTTATCGGCGGCTTTCCTATCGACCTTCCCTATGAGGATTGGCGCGAGAAGGTGAAGGCGCTTCTTTCCGGCATGCGGGCCTCGTCGCAGTCTCCGAAGTCGGTAGAAGTGGCGCATTGTGTGGTTAGCGGCGTCTTCTCCGAGATGGAAGATTCAGGGCGGGTTAAACAGAACCCGGCAAGCGGGTTGCTGAAGCGCCTGTTGCCTCCGAAAAAAAAGCGCAACCAGTCAAAGCCCGATCCCTTCACGGCGCAGGATAGGGACCGCATGTTGACCGCCGCATGGCAGGTCTTACCGCGTGAAAATGCTTTGTTAATCGAAGTTCTAACCATGTCGGGAATGCGAATCGGGGAAGGATTAGCTCTCCACGTTGACAACCTCGATGTTTCGAACAACCAGTATCACGTAACGGAGAAAATCCGGCGCGGGGAGTTCGGGCCTCCGAAATCGGGCGAGAGCAGGCTTATTGACCTTCCCGAGTCCCTGAATATGAAGCTTCGCGGGCATATCAACGGGATGAAAGAGGAAATGCTTAAAGAGGGCAAGAGCGTTGGATACCTCTTCCCAAGGCTGACCGAGCGAGTTATCCAGGGGGCTCTAAAACGAGCGTGCCAAGCGGCAAAGCTCCGGGTGAGAACACCGCACGATTTGCGGCACACTTACGCGACGATGCTTCTCATGGTTCATATCAGCCCGGCGTATGTGCGAAAGCAGCTCGGGCACAGTAGCATAAGCATCACCGTGGACAGATACGGACATTGGATTCCCGGCGAAGGCCGGAAGGACCTTGACGAAGCTCTCAAGGCGAAGGGCGGCAAGTGACCTTGGCGGACCATTGCCAAGGCGACGAGCTGGAAACAGTAAAGGGACCGGCTGCAACCGATCCCCTTACTTGGCAAAAGCTTGGCATTCAGCTGTTTGCGCACGACAAGCTATTGAATTTACTGGATGGTGCCGAAGGCCGGACTCGAACCGGCACGAGTTTCCCCACCACCCCCTCAAGATGGCGTGTCTACCAAATTCCACCACTTCGGCATTTATCGAGGGATGCTGCGCATGCTTGCTCCCTTGATGTAAGTACGCATGCTACAGCAAACTCGCCCGTTTGGCAAGTGGAATCTTTGTTATTGTAGGGAGCAAGTAGAATGTCCGCACTTGTAGCACATAAATTGTCCGGTTCTCATTGGGGGCGGAAGGCCGGTCATGTTTCCAATGCGTCTGGGAGAGGCGAACATCTCAAGACGCGGAATCGCTTTGTCTGGTCAAGGGGGATGCCTCATTAAAATGGCGGCCCCCACGAGTGGACGTAGGGCAGGGAATGAGACCCTATCTTGACCTTGGACTTTCTCCTCGTGGGGCTTATCGTTCGTTCATCCTTCCCCCCATGATCATCTTCGATTTCGATCCGCGAAAAGCTGGCAATGTGTTTACACTCATCGCGGACAATTTGATTTGTCGCCAACGGGTTTTTCGCCGCCTGTCGCCGCTATTGCCTTTGTCCGGGGGATGGGATACACCCATAATCTTAACGCAGCCATGTGACAAGAGACATGCGGGAGCCAATGGATCGACAGTGTTCTGACCCTCGTAAACCCGAGAATTCGAGCTATCCTAAGATGAAATCCTCAAAATACAACCTACTCATAGCCACCCTTGGCGCTCTGTCGGCCATCGGGCCGTTCGCAATCGACACCTACCTGCCCGCGTTCCCTGCAATTGCGAAAAGCTTCGGGGCCGACATGGCCCAAGTCGGATACACCCTCACGAGCTACTTCATCGGAATCTCGCTGGGGCAGCTTGTCTATGGTCCCATCCTGGATCGATTTGGACGCAGGGCGCCGCTCATGGCGGGGCTTTTAGCATTCGCGCTTGCGGCTGTGGCCTCTGCCTGCGCGGCCTCTATCGAATGGCTGATTGTGAGCCGCTTTTTCATGGCGCTCGGGGGTTGCGTCGGCATGGTTGGCGGGCGGGCCGTGGTGAGGGACGTCTTTCCTCCCCACGAAGCGGCCGCCATCTTTTCAACCCTCATGCTTTTCATTGGCGTCGCGCCTATCGTGGCCCCGACGGTCGGGGGGCTCATCGTAGGCTATTGGGGCTGGCGGTGGATTTTTGTTTTCATGGCGGTGGTGGCTGTTTCGGTGCTCTTGGCTTTTTCGCTTTTCATCCCCGAGAGCAAGGGGCCGGACCCCTCCGTGTCTTTACGCCCACGCCATGTGATGCGGGAATACTGGATTGTTCTCAAAGAGCCCCTGTTCGTCACTTACTCTATCGCGAGCGGGGCGGCGTCAGCGGCGATGTTCGCCTACATCTCCGGGGGGCCGTTCGTGTTCATGAAGCTGCTCGATTTTTCAGAGCGGGAATTCGGTGTGATGTTCGGCTTCAACGCGATGGGGCTGATCGTTGGAAGCCAGGTGAACCGGTTGTTGTTGAAGAAGTATTCCAGCGAGGCGATCAGCCTCGCGACCGCCGGGATGCAGGTGGTCGCCGGCATGGCGCTCCTCGGTGAAGTCGCGCTTGGGGACATGAACCCCGCCTCGATGATCCTTTCCATATTCATGTTTCAGCTTTTCGGCGGAATGCAGTTCCCGAACAATACCGCCCTCGCGCTGCAACCCTTCACGCGAGGACTCGGCAGTGCGTCCGCGCTTCTCGGGGGCGTCCAGGTCATCTCTTCCGCCGTCTCGTCCGGGCTGGTGAGCGTTATGAATGATGGAACCGCTTTCCCCATGGCGGGAGCGATGGCGTTTTGGGCCTTCGTAAGTTTCGTCCTGCTGGCTGCGCGAAGACCGGCGCGTCTTAAGAGCGCCCAAACCGCCTGAGTTCGTCCGGAGCGCGTAATGCGCCAATTATGAGTGCTAACGACGAAAGGAAAAACATCGTATGCCCGAACTCTTTGACAGCGTCTCTATCGGTGAATTGAAGCTTCAAAACAGGTTCGTCCGTTCCGCCACCTGGGAGGGGCTGGCAACGGAAGATGGCTTCTGCACCGTGAAGCTGATAGATATGATGGTTCAGTTGGCCGAAGGGAAGGTGGGGCTCGTCATTTCAGGCCACACCTATGTGAGCCCCGAGGGGCAGGCCACCCCGTGGCAGTTGGCCGCCTATAATGACGATTACACTGCGGGCCTGGCCGACATGGCGGCGTCCGTCCATGCGGCGGGCGGGAGGATGTTCCTGCAGTTGGCGCACGCGGGCTGTCACTGCATTACCCAGGAAACAATGCGGAACGGTTTGGGCCCTTCCGTCATGAAAGATGAAAAGGGGCCGCTTTGCCGGGAGGTTTCGCGGGAGGACATTCAGCGAATCACCGTCGCTTTTGGAGACGGCGCCTTGCGGGCAAAGGAGGCGGGCTTCGACGGCGTGCAGATCCACGCCGCGCACGGCTACCTGCTGAGCCAATTCCTTTCTCCCTATTACAATCGCCGCACCGACGACTACGGCGGAAGCGTCGCCAACCGGGCGCGGTTCACCCTGGAGGTCGTCCGCGAGGTGCGCCGCCGGGTGGGAGCGAAGTTCCCCGTCGCCATCAAGATGAACTCTCAGGATTTCGTCGAAAACGGTCTGGCGATGGAAGACATGCTCGAAGTCGCTTCGATGCTGGAGGCGGAGGGGATCGACGCCATCGAGATGAGCGGCGGCGTTATCTATGCCGGCCATCTCAACCCCGTGCGCAAGGGGAAGATCCCGACGCCGGACGCCGAAGTCTATTATAAGGATTCCGCGCGGGAGTTCAAAAAGCGCATCCATGTCCCCCTGATGCTCGTCGGCGGGATTCGGTCCTTCGAGGTGGCCGATAAGTTGGTGCGGGACGGTGCGGCGGATTTTATTTCTCTCTGCCGTCCGCTCATCTGCGAACCCGACCTCGTGCGCCGGTGGGAATCGGGCGATCTGACAAGATCCAAATGCCAGTCGGACAATCTCTGCTTCAAGCCGGGCAGGCAGGGCGAGGGAGTGCATTGCCTTGTCAGGGAGAAGCACCCCGAGAGGCTGCACAAGTAGGGAGCAAGTCCTTTTTCGATGCTCATTGGATACATGCACGCCTGGGGCGTTTTCCGATTCATATCCGCTGGGCATGGTTGCACTGTGGCGGGCGTCGCGGACAGCTTGTTGCAACAAGATGTCCGCGCGCGAAGCGCAGAAGGGAAGTCCTCTGGTTGTCCCGTCGTGGTCGTGGATTGCTGAAACCAATAACGCCTGGATTGCGGGGAAGCCCGGCATGGCGAGTCCCAGCTATTGGCCCTGAAGATCGGAGATGGCGTCTGTTTGAGATGCCGTGCGATAATTGATAATAAGAACGTGTAAGAAAGCCCACGGCATTCGCGCACGCAATATGCGCAGACCGGGATGAGCGTGAAGAACGAAAAGAAGGTGGGCTTTCGCTTAACTTTGCATGGTTGTTACGGCGGAAGGCGTGCCCCCGGGGTGATTCGAACACCCGGCGCCGAGATTAGGAATCTCGTGCTCTATCCACCTGAGCTACGGGGGCGCATGTCCGTGAGTCACTCACTATTCAGGCAATATCCTATTTTTTGCATAAAATGTCAAGGCGTGGATGTGGATTAGATTTCCCCGCAGTGCGTTGGAGGATGGGATGGCGGATGGTGACCGGAACTTTGGAGTGTGCCTGGGAAAGCGGTTGAGGGCGTCGCCGCTTTTCACTCCGCTGGGGGTGAAGCCCAACTGGGAGGATTATTCGCCCGAGGAACAGGACGCCATCCGCGCCGCCTGGGTTGTGCACTATCCCTCGCCGCTTTATGAGGATGTCTTTGCGTCTCTGGGGAAGAAGGTGTTCCCGAGGGGCGTGAACGGCTTCATCGGGAACAAGATCCGTCAAACCAACCTCTTCCAGTTGCTCGGCGTCTCCCATCCCCGAACTCGGCTCTACTATGGGCGCGATCGGATGCGCCGCATCCTGGACGATTTCGATTATCCTTTCATTGCAAAAACTCCCGTGGGATCTTCCATGGGAAGGGGTGTTCGGCTCATTGGATGCGCGGGCGAATTGCGAAGCTATCTTGATGGACGCCAGCCCGCCTATATCCAGGAGCGCCTCCCGGTGGACCGGGATATGCGCGTGGTGGTCATAAGCGGAGAGGTCGTTCACGCCTACTGGCGCATAGGGCGTCCCGGAGATTTTAGAAACAACGTGACCCAAGGGGCGAGCATCTCTTACGACGATATTCCGGAGGAGGCGCTTGCCTTCGCCGCGCGGGTCGCGCGCCGTTGCCGGTTCGACGAGGTGGGGCTGGATATTTGCGTCGTGGATGGGCGCTGCTATGTGATAGAGGCTAATATGGCGTACGGTCTCGAGGGCTTCCACCTTGCGGGGATGGACATATACGCCGTTATTGCGAGGCGGGCGGAGAGCAACGCCGCGCGGGCCGCTCCCCTGCGATGAGGAACGGCCCGACGCACCGCGAGCGCCGCTTGCTACAAATAATACTTGTGAAGGTATTCAAGCACCATGCGCTGGGTGTTAAAAACCGGAGATATATCCGCGATGGAGCGCTTCATGATGCCGGTCCACTGCTTCGGATTGGCATAGTAGGTGGTGACCATGTCGTCCAGGTCGTGATAGAGATCCGCCGCCGCCGCGTCGTCGGACTGGTCTTCGTCGTCGCCAATGGCCCAGCCGTTGATCCGGTTGTTGCAGGCTTCGCGCCACCAGCCGTCGAGAACGCTCATGTTGACTCCGCCGTTGAGGACCACCTTCATCCCGCTGGTTCCGCTCGCTTCGCGCGGACGGCGCGGGGTGTTGAGCCATACGTCCGTGCCCTGGGTCATGAGCGCCCCCAGCCATATGGTGTAATTGGGGATGAAGACCAGCCGCAGCTTTTGTTCGTATTGCTTCTGGATCTTGATGATCTCCTTGAGAAGCTCCTTGCCTGCCCCGTCCTGGGGATGGGCTTTGCCCGCGAAGATGTACTGGACGCGGTCATAGGAAAGGTTGAGGAGATACTCCATGTCGGTGAAAAGGAGCGTCGCCCGTTTGTAGGAGGCGGCCCGCCGGGCGAAGCAGATGGTCAGAAATTCTTCGCTGAATCCCGCCGCGGTCTGTGAGTTCACGTAGCTGATGAGTCGTTTCTTTGCGGCGAGCTTAGTCTGCCGGATGGCCTCGTCCGGGATCTTGTCCGCATCCCGGAGCGCGTTCGGCTGCTCTCGCCATTTCGGGATGTGCTCGTCGTAGAGCTTCTTGAACTCGTCCCCCGTCCAGCTAAGATGATGGACGCCGTTGGTGATGTGGCCGATGTTGAACTCAGGGAACATCTGCCGGGATATCTCCCCGTGCAGCTCGCTCACGCCGTTGCTCGCCCGCGATAGATTGAGGGCGAGGACGGTCGTATTGAGCACGTCGCTCCCCGCGAGCGACTTGATGTTGGGGGGCGTGTAGGGGCCGATCACTTTCTGCACCAGATCGTAGCCGAACTTGTCGTGCCCTGCGGGCACGGGGGTGTGCGTCGTGAAAACGCACTTCTCCCGGACCTTTTCTTCAATGCCGCCGTTTTCCTGGAGGAGGGCGAGCGTCAGGAAGACCGCGTGCCCTTCGTTCATGTGGTAGGTGGTGACGCCAGGCTCCAGCTTCTTGAGCACCATGAAGCCGCCAATGCCGAGCACGGCTTCCTGCGATATGCGCGTGTGCTGGTCGCCTCCGTAGAGATACTGGGTTATCAGTCTGTCCTCGGGGGCGTTTATCGGGAGGTCGGTATCAAGAAAGTATACCGGGACCCGTCCACCGCGGACGCCGGTCTGGATGTACTTCCATACCCCGATGTACACCTTTCGCCCGGATATTTGCATGTTCACCGTGAAGGGAAGCTGCTCCATGTATGCGCGAGGGTCAAAGTACGGATACAACTCCTCCTGCTGGCCGAAGGGGTCTACCAGTTGGATGAAATACCCTCGCTTGTACAGGAGCGTAACGCCCACCAGCGGTACGCTAAGATCCGCCGCCGACTTGATGTGATCTCCCGCTAGAATTCCAAGCCCCCCGCTATAAGTGGGTATGTTTTCGTTAAGGCCGATTTCCATGCTGAAGTAGGCAACTTTCATCCGTGAATTCTCCCCCCGGGTTGCGATGCTGTGGTCCGGACAAACATTAAATTGGCCGCTCTCGCTTTTTTTCATATTACCTTGATTATATTTACGGTATATTGAGACCGTAAGTAAATCTTTATCCTAATTGCTTTTCTTTTCGGGGGGAAGGGGATTTTTCTCCGCAGCTCCGCCCGGAGGAAACTTTTCTGTTGGCATTGACTCGAGAAAGGTCTCCTTATAGAATCCTGTGCAGATCAGAGAATATTTTTGAGACGAATGGCTGGCGTCCGCGTCCCGCTTCGACAATCGCTCAATGTGGAGCCGATTGCAGAGGCGCGCTTTTTTTTGCTCCGGCGCCTCCCGGAGCGCTCTTCGAGAGACAATTCCGGCGCGAGCTTGGTCGCTTGCAATGGTTAAACATATTGGATCTGCTGCGTCCTGAGGGGGGAGGGAATTTTGGCTTTTTGCAAATTACTGCTTGTTAGAGGAAGAGGTATTCCTATAATATAATGTGATTTTTTTCTCTTGACTATGATCTGTCTCTTCAAGTGAGGGTAGGGATGACGACAAACGAAATTCAACTTTGGATCGATGGACGGAAGGTAAAGGCTAAGGCGGGGTTCACGATTTTACAGGTCGCTCAGCAATCCGGAATTTTCATTCCGAGCCTCTGTTACCATCCAGCGCTGAAACCGAGCGGGTCTTGCCGGCTTTGCGCCGTCGAAATCGACGGATACCGCGGGCTGCCCGCGGCGTGCACTACTCCCGTGGTGGACGGGATGCGGATTGCGACTTCTACTCCGAAGGTCCAGGACTTTCGGAAGGAGATGCTGCGCATGATCCTGCAGGACCATCCCAGGGAGTGCCAGGGATGCCCTAGAAACGGCTCCTGTGAGCTGCAAAACCTTGTGGGGCTTGTCGGAATCGATTTTCCCTACACCCCTCCGACGAAGAACCGTCCACCCGCACTGCCGGGTGGATCGTATTTTGAGCGTGACTACAGCCTCTGCGTGCACTGCGGCCGCTGCGTTAGGGTGTGCCACGAGGTGCGCGGCGCCAAGGCCATTGTCTTCCGCGAGGTGGCGGGCAGGCAGGAAGTGAGCACTCCGTTTGATCGGCCGATCAACGAGGCTGGCTGCCAGTTCTGCGGAGCGTGCGTAGACGTTTGCCCCGTTGGCGCGCTTCGCGAAAACCATTCGGCTTACCTTGCCGAACCACGCGGCGAAGTGACCGCCGTTTGCGACGCTCTCGCCGACATCGTCATGGGGCTTTACAAGAAAGAGCAGGCGTTCAGACAGGTCGAGGCGATCTGTCCGGTCTGCACGGCGGGCTGCCGCCTGACCTTGGATCTGAACGCGGACGGCGAGATCGTCCAGTCGAAACCGCACCCCGACGGGCCGAGCAACAAGGGCCAGGGATGCGTCCAGGGGCGCTTTCTCCTCAAGAGCCACATGAAGATGCCGAACCGCCTCACGAAGCCGCTTGTAGCCGAAAACGGCGGTTTTGCCGAGAAAGACTGGAGCGATGCGCTTGACTTCGTCGCCGCCAAGCTGAAATCCTACGCTCCGGGCGAAGTGGCGGTCCTTAGCGACGGCCGCGCCACGAACGAAGAGCTTTTCGCTCTCCAAAAGCTGGCCCGCGTGGGGCTCTCCACGAACGCCGTGGGACTCCTGGGGCCGAAGGGGAGCGCCGAGGCCGCGAATGCGGTTCGGGAGGAACTCGGTTTTGCAGCCTCGACCAACAGCTTCGACGACCTCGCGCAGGCGGAAGTCGTCCTCGCCATCGGGTTCAACCCGGCGGCCACCCATCCCATCGCGGGCACGCGCATTCGCGAGGCGGTCATGAACGGGGCGAAGCTTGTCGTCGCCAACCCCTGCGCCGTCTCCATCGCGCGCTATGCGGACGTCCACCTTGCCTTCACTCCCGACTCGGAACTCAGCCTCATTCTGGGCATCCTGCGGATAGTAATGGATTCCAAAAACATCGACGCGGCCGTTGCCAAGAAATTTGCCAAGGATCTTGGCGAGCTGAGGGAAATGTTGGAATCGTTCGATATCGAGTCCGTATCCAAGGCCACGGGCATTTCGCATGAAACCCTCGCCGAAGCCGCGTGCATCCTCGATGGAAGCAAGAAAATCGCCGTCGTTTATGGAACGGGGCTCCTTGAATCGCCCCAGGCCGTCCAGGCCATCCGCGCTCTCATAACTCTCTCTCACCTCACCGGAAGCATCGGGCAGGCGGGTGGCGGCGTGGCTGGCTTCTACGGAGCCGCCAACGCGCAGGGCGCCCGTGATATGGGACTCGCTTCCGATTTTCTTCCGGGGCATGTGAGCGTCGCGGACAAGAAGGAAAGAAAGAAATTCTCCAACGCATGGAAATCGGACCTTGCGGCTCCGGAGTCGGAAGGGGTGTTCCAAGATCTTGCAGCCGGCAGGATCAAGGCCCTTTTCCTCGCCCTCGACCGTATAACCGACGAATGCCTGTGCCAGCTCCTCCCCTATATGGATAAGCTCGATTTTGTGGTGGTGCAGGATGTGGTTGCGCCCCCCGAAGGGATCAAGGCGAACGTGGTTCTCCCGGCGACGTCTCTCCTCGAAAAGGAAGGTGCGGTCACCAACAGCGAGCGGAGGGTGCAGAGCATCCAACCCGCGATGACAGCTCCCGAAGGCTCCCGGACGCTGCTCTGGACGGTTTCGGAGCTGGCCAGGAGGCTGGATGTCGCGGGCTGCGCCTATGACAATCCGGATAGCGTGCTGGCCGAAATATCGAAGCTCGCTTCCGGCTACGGCGGCATAACGGCCAAGCGGCTCCAGAGCGGTCCCATCCATTGGCCGTGCGCCAACAGCAAGCAGCAAGGCTCCCCGGTTCTTTTCGCCGACAAGAAGACCGCGTGGAAGAAATGGAAGCCGGACCTTTCGGAGTTGCCTGCTTCCGCCGAAAAAGATGCGGACCATCCCTTTGCGATCGTTCCCCGCGAGAAGTTCGATCCCTTCTACAAAGGTGCGCTGCTTGCCCCGGAAACCGCGGCGGCATTGGACGCGGATGCGGACATCGTGATGAATCCCGCGGATTTCTTTAGCCTGGGATTGAGGCTGGGAGATGAAGTCAAATTGTCTCACTGCCTCGGCGAGGAATCGGGCAAGGCGACCATCAGCCTCCTGACGCCTCCCGGAACGATCATGGCCCCTTCCGAAATGTGCCGCAAGCGCATCGGTGGTTTGGACCTCGTAATAAGAATCAGCTTCGCTAAAGTGGAGAGAATATAGCTATGTTTCCGATTGTCGAGCATGAAGTGTTTGCGCCGAAAGTGCATCGGCTCAGCATCCAGGCGCCCCTGGTGGCGGAGAAGGCCAAACCCGGACAATTCGTAATAGTCATTGCGGATCAGAAGGGAGAGCGCGTGCCTTTCACTATCAGCGGTTGGAATGCCGAGGCGGGAACGGTGGATTTCGTTTTTATCGAAGTGGGCAAAACCACCGCGCAGCTGGCGGGTATGAAAGCTGGCGATCATCTCGCCCATTTCGTCGGCCCTCTCGGACGCCCGGCGGAAGTGGACGCCTATGGCAACGTGGTGACCGTGGTGAGTGGTTACGGGGCTTCCGCGATGGTCCCCGTGCTGGGCGCCCTCAAGGAAAAGGGAAACCGCGTGACGACAATCCTCCAGGCCCCCGACAAAGAGCGCATCTTCGGGGAAGCGGCTTTGCGGGCGGTGAGCGATGACGTGATCCTGGCGATCGGACAGGACAGCCCCGATTCGCATGCGAGCGCCACGCTGGCTATGCGGCGGATTCTTGACAAGCATCCGAAGGAGCCGGTGGATCGGGTGATTTCCATGGCGTCCCTCTGTCTCATGCGGCTCCTCTGCGACATGACCCGCCCGCAGAACATCAAGACGATGGTGCACCTTACGCCCCTTATGGTGGACGGCACCGGAATGTGCGGCGCATGCCGCCTCAGCGTGCAGGGCCGCAACCGTTTCGCGTGCGTGCACGGCCCGGAATTCGACGGTCATGAGGTGGATGGCTGGGAAGTGCTGATGGCGCGTCGTTGCACCTACGCCGACGAGAGCATTCTTCAGCAGGGCTTTCAGTGCCGTGGATGCTCTCAGTGGTAACGAAATCAATACAGCTCACTGTATAGGGGAGTTTAGGTCATGAGTGAAGCGAAAGATCCCAAGGCGTCGCCGGAAAAGGGCAAGGACGCGAAATCCAAGATCAATCTGAACCGCGTGGATATGCCCAAGCAGGAGCCGGAGGAAAGACGACGCAACTTCAACGAAGTGGCGATCGGGTACACCTATGAAATGGCGATGGAAGAAGCCAACCGCTGCATCCAGTGCAAGAAGCGCTTCTGCCAGGACGGTTGCCCGGTCAATATCGATATTCCGGATTTTATCAACGCGATGCGCAACAACGACATGGAAGGCGCTTCGCGCATCCTCAAAAGCAAGACCTCTCTGCCGGGCATCTGCGGCCGCGTCTGTCCGCAGGAACTCCAGTGCGAATCCCACTGCACGCTGAACAAGAAGGGCGCGCCCGTGGCGATCGGACGCCTGGAGCGGTTCATCGCCGACTGGGAGCGCACTCAGGGCGACGTCAAAGTCCCCGACCTTCCGGCCCCGACCGGAAAGAGCGTTGCCGTCGTGGGGTCCGGTCCTTCGGGGCTGACGGTTGCCTCCGACCTGGCGCTGCGCGGGCACAAGGTCACGATGTTCGAGGCCCTGCATGTCGGCGGCGGCGTCTTGATGTATGGCATTCCGGAATTCCGGCTTCCGAAGGAGATCGTCCAGAGGGAAGTGAAGTATGTGGTGAGCCTCGGCGTCGATCTGCACCTCGACACCGTCGTTGGCATCAACTACAGCCTGGACGAACTCCTGAACGGCGAATTTGACGCCGTCTACCTCGCGACCGGGGCGGGGCTTCCGATGTTTATGGGCATCCCCGGAGAGAACCTGAATATGGTTTATTCCGCGAACGAATTCCTGACGCGCACCAACCTGATGAAGGCGTATCTCTATCCGGAATACGCCACGCCCGTCAAAATGGGCAGGCGGGTCGCGGTGGTTGGCGGCGGAAACGTGGCGATGGACGCCGCGCGCTGTTCGATGAGACTGGGCGCCCAGGAAGTGAACGTCATCTACCGGCGCTCCCGCGCGGAGATGCCCGCCCGCCTCGAGGAAGTGGAAAATGCGGAGGAGGAAGGAATCATCTTCAATTTCCTGTGCACGCCGACCGCGCTTCTGAGCGATGGGCGCAACAACGTGGCCGCGATGGAAATGGTGCGCATGGGGCTCGGCGAACCCGACGCGAGCGGGCGCCGCAGGCCGATTCCCATTCCGGGGAGTGAGTTCATCATGGAGGTGGACACCGTCGTTATCTCCCTGGGAACCTCCCCCAACCCGCTTATCGCCTCCACCACGCCGGACCTCGAAACCAGCCGGAAGGGCACCGTGGTCACCGACAAGAGCGGCAAGACCTCCAAGGCGCGCGTCTGGGCGGGCGGCGACATCGTCTCCGGCGGCGCTACGGTCATCAGCGCCATGGGCGAGGGGCGCATCGCGGCGTCCGCCATGCACGAATATCTGACAAACGGAGCGAACTAGGACGCCTCATAAGGATTTTTCGCTCTTCCGGTTTATACATTGAGAGGAAATGCTATGACGGATAATGATAAGTCTCGGAATATGCTCGGATCGGTGATGGTCATTGGAGGCGGCGTTGCGGGCATCCAGGCGTCGCTGGATCTTGCCGATTCCGGATACTATGTCTACATGGTGGAAAACCAGCCATCCATCGGCGGCGCCATGGCCCAGCTCGACAAGACGTTCCCCACGAACGACTGCGCCATGTGCATCCTTTCGCCCAAGCTGGTCGAGGTGGGGAGGCATCTTAACATCGAGCTGCTGACGCTGACCGAGCTCCAGGAAGTGGAAGGGGGGCCCGGCGACTTCAAGGTGAAGGTGCGGAAGAAGGCCCGTTACGTGGATCTCGATAAGTGCACGGCGTGCGGCGACTGCACCAAGGTTTGCCCCGTGAGCCTGCCGAGGGAGTACGACCAGGACCTCTCGGAGCGCAAGGCCATTTACAAGCACTACGCACAGGCGATCCCGAGCGGGTACGTCATCGACAAGCGCGACAAGTCGCCCTGCACCAACGCCTGCCCGAACAACGTGAACGCGCACGGCTACGTGGCGCTCGTCTCGCAGGGCAAGTACAAGGAAGCTCTCGAAGTCATCATGCGCACTCTGCCGCTTCCGGGCGTTATCGGGCGCGTCTGCCCGCACCCCTGTGAAGAAGCTTGCCGCCGCGGCCAGGTCGATGCGCCGGTCTCCATCTGCGCCATCAAGCGCTTCGTCGCCGATCAGGTGGACGTCGAGGACCTCCCGATGCCCGAGATCACGAAGCGGGACGAGAAGGTGGCGATCATCGGGTCCGGCCCCGCCGGTCTCACCGCCGCCTATTTCCTGGCCCTCGACGGCTACCAGGTGACGATATTCGAGGCCCTGCCGGTCGCGGGCGGCATGCTCCGCGTGGGCATCCCGGATTACCGTCTGCCGCCGGAAGTCCTCGATAAGGAAATCCGCGCGATCACCCGTCTTGGCGTCGAAATCAAGTTCAACACCGCGCTTGGGCGCGACGTCACGGTGGACGGCCTTTTCGCCGACGGCTACAAGGCCGTTTATCTTGGGATAGGCGCGCACGGCAGCCTCAAGCTGAACATCCAGGGCGAGGACGCCGAAGGCGTCATGACCGGCGTCGAATTCCTGCGCAAGGTCAACCTGGGCGAACTGAAGGACCTCAAGAGCGCCCGCGTCGCCATCGTCGGCGGCGGCGACGTCGCCATCGACGCGGCGCGCTCCGCAAGGCGCATGGGAGTCGAGAACGTCTCGATCCTCTACCGCCGCTCCCGCGAGGAAATGCCCGCCCGCGCGAACGAAGTGAACGACGCTCTCGCCGAGGGCGTGGAGATCAAGTTCCTCACGGCGCCGCAGCAGGTGGTGGTGAAGGACGGCAAGGCGGTTGGGGTCCAGTGCATCCGCATGGAGCTTGGCGAGCCCGACGCATCCGGCAGACGCCGCCCGGTCCCTGTCGAGGGATCGGAATTCACGGTGGACGCCGACATCATTATCCCCGCTATCGGCCAGACGCCCGAATCGAAGCTCCTCTCGGACGTCACGGGCGTGAGCCTCACGAAGTGGGGGACCATCGAAGTCGACGACCTGACGCTCGCCACGGGGCGCGAAGGCGTGTTCGCGGGCGGCGACGCCCAGACCGGCCCATGGATCGCCATCGGGGCGGTCGCGCACGGCAAGGAAGCGGCCATCTCCATTTCGCGTTTCCTCAAGGGCGAAGACATGAAGACGGGGCGCGAGCGCGTCTCGCTTCCCCAGGAAAACTTCACGCCGATTCCTCCCGGAACGAAGCCTACGGAGCGCGAGGAAATGGCGGCGCTCGCGGTGGGCGACAGGGTCGGCGATTTCCGCGAGGTGGAACAGGGGCTCACCGAAGAGCAGGCGAAAGCCGAGGCGGCGCGTTGCCTCAACTGCATGGCCTGCTGCGAATGCGAGCAGTGCGTGAGCGCGTGCAAGGTCGGCGCGATCAGCCACCTGATGAAGGACGAGAACATCACCCTGAACGTGGGCTCGATCATTGCGGCCCCCGGTTTCAAGGCATTCGACCCGAAGCTCTACGACTACGGCTACGGCAAGCTCCCGAACGTCGTTACGTCGCTCGAATTCGAGCGCATTCTGTCGGCGACGGGACCGTTCCAGGGGCATCTGCTCCGTCCGTCGGACCACGCCGAGCCCAAAAAGATTGCATGGCTCCAATGCGTCGGATCGCGCGACACGCACCATTGCAGCAACGGCTACTGTTCGAGCGTCTGCTGCATGTACGCCATCAAGGAAGCGGTCATCGCGATGGAGCACAGCAAGATCCCCCTCGAGACGAGCATCTTCTTCATGGATATGCGGACCACGGGGAAGGATTTCGAAAAGTTCTACAATCGTTCAAAGGATGAATACGGCGTGAAGTTCGTCCGCTCCCGCGTCCACTCGGTGGAAGCGGTCCCAGCGTCCGACGACCTCCTGCTCCGCCATTTCAGCAGCGAGGACGGACAGCTCAGGGAAGAGAAGTTCGATATGGTGGTGCTCTCGGTGGGCCTCGAAACGCCTCCGGAGACCGTGGATCTGGCGAAACGCCTCGGCATCGAGCTTAACGAGGGGCGGTTCGCGGTGACTTCTCCCTTCGAGCCCGTTTCTGCGACGCGGCCCGGCGTTTTCGTTTGCGGATCGTTCCAGGGCCCGAAGGACATCCCGCTGTCGGTCATGGAAGCTTCGGCGGCGGCGTCCGAGGCGGCGGTGCTGCTCGCTCCAGCGCGGGGGACTCTTGCCAGGAAACCCGAGGTCATCGCGGAGCGCGACGTGGCGGGCGAAGAGCCGAGAATCGGCGTCTTCGTGTGTCATTGCGGCATCAACATCGGGTCGGTGGTCGATGTCCCGGCGGTCAAGGAATACGCCCGCACGCTCCCGAATGTGGCTTACGTCGATGAGAACCTCTTCACCTGCTCGCAGGATACGCAGGAGAAGATGAAAGAAGCCATCCATGAGCACAAGCTCAACCGGCTCATCGTGGCGTCGTGCTCGCCGAGGACCCACGAACCGCTCTTCCAGCAGACCATCAAGGAAGCGGGGCTGAACCGGTTCCTCTTCGAGATGGCCAACATCCGCGACCAGGGCTCCTGGGTGCATCAGAACGAGCCGGAAGCGGCTACGGAGAAGGCGAAAGACCTCGTCCGCATGGCCGTCGCCAAGTCGGCCCTCCAGCAGCCTCTGGCGGAGTTCAAGGTGAACGTCACCAAGAGCGCCCTCGTGATCGGCGGCGGCATCGCGGGAATGGAAGCCGCCATGGCGCTCGCGAACCAGAACTACCCCGTGACCCTCGTGGAAAAGAAGGGCGCGCTCGGCGGTCATGGCCGCAAGCTCCTGAGCAGCTGGGAAGGCCAGCCCGTCGCTCCTTACCTGGACGACCTCGTCCGCAGGGTCGAGAGCCACCCGCTCGTCACGGTGCGCTTGAATTCCGAGGTCAAGGAAGTCAGCGGCTTCGTCGGCAACTTCCGTACGATGCTGGACGGCGAGGGCGGCCGCTACGAAGTGAATCACGGCGTCGCCGTGGTCGCGGTGGGCGCGCACTCCTACAAGCCGAAAGAGCACCTCTACGGCCAGAGCGACCGCGTCTTCCTGAATCTCGATCTCGACCTTGCGCTGCGTGATGGCAACGAGATGGTAAAGCAGGCCAAGTCGGCGGTCTTCATCCAGTGCGTCGGCTCCCGGATTCCCGAGAGGCCCTATTGCAGCAAGGTGTGCTGCACGCACTCCGTCGAAAACGCCCTGCGGCTGAAGAAGATGAACCCCGACATGGACGTCTACATCCTGTACAGGGATATGCGCACCTTCGGCATGCGGGAGTATCTCTACAAGGAAGCCCGCGAGAAGGGCGTCATTTTCGTTCGGTTCGACGTGGACCGCCAGCCCCAGACGGAGCTGATAGACGGAAAGATCCAGGTGACGGTCATCGATCATATCCTGCAGCGGCCCATCGTGCTGAACCCGGACGTCCTGACGCTTGCGAGCGCCATCGTGATGGAAGACCCCGAGGAACTCGCGAAGCTTTTCAAGATTCCCGTCAATCCCGAGGGATTCTTCCTGGAAGCGCACGTCAAGCTGCGCCCGGTCGATTTCGCGACGGACGGCGTGTACGTCGCGGGTCTTGCGCACTATCCCAAGTCCACGGACGAGTGCATCGCGCAGGCCAAGGCGGCGGCCGCGCGCGCCGCGACGGTCCTCGCGAAGGATTCGATCACGGCGGGCGGGGTAGTGGCGTCCATCAACAAGGACTTCTGCTCCGGATGCCAGGCGTGTCTCAACTGCTGCCCCTTCAACGCGATCAGCTACCTCGAGCAGGAGGGTTGCTGCGAGGTCAACCAGGCGCTTTGCAAGGGATGCGGCACCTGCGCCGCCGCGTGTCCCTCGGAAGCTATCACGCTGCTCGGCTTCAGCCACATGCAGCTCTATGCACAAATCGACGAAGCCCTTTCGGCGTAGAGATAAAGAGGTGACAGGATGGAAACGGAGAAAAAGTTCGAACCGAGAATCGTGGCAATGCTCTGCAACTGGTGCAGCTACGCCGGAGCGGATCTGGCGGGCGTGAGTCGCCTGCAATATCCACCGAACATCCGGGTGATCCGCGTGATGTGCTCCGGAACGGTGTCGCCGCACCATATCGTCCACGCGTTCCAGCGCGGAGCGGACGGGGTCCTGATTGCTGGCTGCCACATAGGCGATTGCCACTACATCCGGGGCAACTACATGACGATCAAACGGGCGAAGTTCATGGAAGGTTTGTTGAATTTCGCAGGCTACAGCCCAGAGCGCCTGAGGCTGGAATGGATCTCCGCGGCGGAAGGCGTTAAGTTCGCCGAAGTGGTCCGGGAATTTACGGAGAAGATTCGGACGCTGGGGCCCGCCCCTTCCTTCGAAGCCTCTCCCAGACTGGCGACGGCCGTTCTTTAAAGGCACTCTAGGAAAACAGGGTTTGCGAGAATGAAGACAAAAATAAAGAAGCTCCTGGAAGAAGGTCGTGTTGACGGGTTCTTTGCTTACAAGACGATCCACGGGTTCTTTTTCCCGTATCTTTTCACCAAGGAGAATATGGACGAGTTGGAAGACTGGAAACCCTCCTCGGCGCGCTATCCGATAGCGAAGCTGCTTCTCGCGCAGGCGCGCAAGAACCCGGAAAAGACATACGGGGTTCTGGTCCGCGGGTGCGAGGAAAGGGCCGTCCATGAGCTCTACAAGTGGAACCAGCTGGACAGGGAAAAGGTCGTGATGGTCGGTCAAGCTTGCACCGCCGATCTTGCGGCCGACTGCGAGTGCTGGAAACCGTTCCCCACCGACGTCGCCTATGGCGAGGCGGTGGAGCCGGTTGCGAAGAGCGCGCGGGTTGAAATGCTGGAAAAAATGGCCGGCGAGGACCGTCTGAAATGGTGGTTGGGGCATTTCAACCGTTGCGTCAAGTGTTTTGGCTGCCGCGACGTGTGCCCCGTGTGCTTCTGCACGGAGTGCAGCCTTGAGCACAACAAGCTGGTGGAGACCGATAAGCTTCCCCCGGATTCGTCTTTCCACCTGGTCCGCGCGATCCACATGGGCGGCCGGTGCATCGACTGCGGCCTCTGCGAGGAAGTGTGTCCGGCGAACATCCCGCTTCGCGTCCTCTACAAGGAAGTCGGGAAGCTGGTCGAGGAAGTGTACGGGTACAAGCCCGGATCGGACGATGGCAAGTCTCCGTTTACGTTCCTTGGAGACGAGTTGATGCTGCCGCCCGGCCCCAGGTGATGATCCAAATCCCTTGAGGTCTGCAAGATAGCGTCGTGAAATGAAGGGCCCGGACGAACTCCAAGGGGGGCGTTCGGGCCCCTTCTGTCTGTTCACGGGGCGCGCCTCTTTCCCCGCTCCATGATTTTCCTGCAGGGATTGTTCTTGAATCCAACTCGTCGCAGTTTGGAATCCCAACCCCCTCGTGTTATTTCAGGTTATAATTTTCTGGCGTTCATTCCACGATTATTCTAAAATTCAAGGTTGCAATCAAGAGTATGGCGAACCTATTTCGCGTCTGTGCGCGCTTGACAGGAGGGAGACAGAATTCATGGCCGTAGCGAAGAAAATGGCCCATTTTATGGAAAACGCCTCGTGGATACGCAGTATTTTCGAAGAAGGGGGGCGGCGCAAAAAAATATACGGTCCGGAGAACGTATTCGATTTCAGCTTGGGGAACCCAAACGTGCCTCCGCCTCCGGAGGTGAGGGAAAAGCTCCTGACCATCGTGCGCGATGGTGAGGAGGGGATGCACGGGTATATGCCGAATGCCGGGTACGAGTCCACCAGGACCGCCCTCGCGGATTATCTCGCCAAGGACTACGGGGTCCCGTTCACTCCTGGGGGCATCGTGATGACATGCGGGGCGGCGGCGGCGATAAACATCGTCTTGAAAGCCTTGCTCGACCCTGGCGACGAGGTGCTCACCTGCGCGCCGTACTTTGTCGAATATGGCTTTTACACCGACAACCACGGAGGCGTCTTGAGCGTCGCCACCACGCTCGACGACTTTTCGTTGGATCTTGAGGCGATGGAAAAGGCCCTCACCCCTCGGACGAAGGTGGTCCTCATTAACTCGCCGAACAATCCGACGGGAAAGATCTATTCGCATGAGTGCATCCGGCGACTCGGGGAGCTTCTCGAAGCAAAGGGCAGGGAGTTTGGCTCGGCGATCTATCTCCTTGCGGATGAACCCTACAGAAAGATTGTTTACAGCGACTCCAAGCCCCCGAGCATCTTTGAATACTATCGCAACTCGCTGGTGGCCGCTTCGTATTCCAAGGAGCTGTCGCTTCCCGGAGAGCGGATCGGCTTTGCCGCCGTGCATCCGGAGGCGGAAGACGGCGACGGAATCGCCGGCGCTCTTGTCCTCGCAAACCGAATCCTCGGCTTCGTGAACGCTCCGGCCCTCATGCAACGCCTCATCACCGAGCTCCAGGGAAAGTGCGTGGATGTTGACGTCTACCGCCGGAAGCGAGACCGTATGGTTAAGTCGCTTAGCATGATGGGGTATGAGCTGGTGAATCCGGAGGGTGCGTTTTATCTCTTCCCGAAGAGTCCTCTCCCCGATGAATTGCGGTTCCTCGAACTGCTGCAGGAGGAAAATATCCTGGTCGTTCCGGGGCGGGGATTCGGAAGCCCGGGATATTTTCGGATTGCCTACTGTGTAGACGACCACACGATCGAAGCCTCCCTGCCCGGTTTTGGAAGAGCAATAGAGCGGGCCAAGGGGCTGGTTTAGGAGATTTGCTGTGGACAGCAGAAAGATTGTGCGACCGGGCATGCATAAGCCCAAGGGGTTTTCGTACTTCAAGACGTTGATAGCCGCGGCTATTACATTCGTTATGCTGGTGATCCTTGTTCCGCTGATGACGAACCACCGGGCGAAGGTTTCCTCGGATAAACCGGAGCCCGACAAGAACAAGGTCGTTGCTGAGATTCCGAGGTCGGATGCGCCGGGCGATCCCACCGCCAACTCCTGGGGCCCGGCTCAGTCGAGGGATGAGCTGCCGGCGGACTCTTCAGTTCTTCGCAGCCAGACGGAGACGCAGAGCCAGAGTCCTCCGGAAAAGGCGGAGAAAATGCCTGAAACACAGGCGCCCCCTCCTCCTCCGGTTGCCTCCGCTCCGCATGGGGGCCGTGCAGCAGCGCCACAAGCGCCAGAAAAGAACGGCGCCGCATCCCCTGCTGGACGCACTGCCTCGGCTGCACCCGCTACTCCATCCGGCGGAAAGGGACAAAGCTCTATGGCGCTGCCTGTTCCCGCGCCAGGCGCCTCCAAGACGGGGCTGACGGCTGGAGGAAATTCCGCGCAGGTTTCAGCAACTGCACAGAAGCCTAAGGAGCAGAAGGCAACCACGGCTGCATCCTCTGGCAACGAAGCGGGGAAGAACGTCAAGGAGCAGAAAACAACCACGGCTGCACCCTCTGGCAACGAAGCAGGGAAGAACGTCAAGGATGCCAAGACCGTGCGAAAGAGCGTGAAGGAGGCTTCAGCCACGGCTCCAGTTGGCTCTGAAGTCAACAAGTCCAAGATCCCTCCTGAAACTTCCAGCTCTGAAGCCAAGCCCAAGAGTCCTTCTGAAACTTCGCCCCCAGCGCCAGCAGCCAAGGAGACGAAGCTCAGTTCTGTGGAGGCTCCCAAGGCTGAGAAACCAAAGAGTGGGGTTCAGTACGTCATTCAGGTGGGAGCGTTTCAGAAAATGGAAAACGCCCAGGCTATCCAGGAAAGTTTCAGGAAGAAGGGGTATTCCGTCCAGATACGCTCTCACTATGATCTCAACAAGGGGCAGCTTTATCTGGTGCAGTTGGAGCCAACCGGCGATGCCGCGAAAGCTAATGCGACCATGAACCGCATCCGTCAGGACGGGGCGACGCCTATCATGCTGAAAGTCGGAGCGGGGCAATAGAACAATCGGGCTTGCTCAGGCGGTTGTCTCTTCAATCAGCTCTACAATGGGATGATCCCCCGAAACCTCGACGTCTCGGAAGATTTTGAGAAGGGGGGAGATGCTCATCTCACCGCAGCCCCCGTTTTCCTGCGCTAGGTGAAGGGCTGGCCGTCCCGAGAACCGGATAGAAACCCTCCCGGCGAACTCCCGCATGAGGAATCGCACTCGGGTTTCGCCCGGTTTGTGTTGGACCGAAAGCAATATCCATGCGCCGGTATTGCTTTTTATTATGCTTCTGCCTTCTCCCGGCGTAGGGGATGCCTTTCCATAGGGCGCCTGGGGTTCGTTCAGGAAACTTGAGGACAATGGCAACGCGGCGGCAGCCGACAATGGATTGGGATGGCGGGAGGGGATGAGTTTGCCTCCCGCCAGCGCCGCATCCTCGATATCCTCGCGCAAGGACTCGATGAAGCGCACCACGGAGGGGGGGATGACGATCCCGTAGCGGGCGGCGATTTCGGGATGCACCTTGAGGATGTTCTCGAAGTCTGCCCTCAACGGCAGGGGAAGCCGGGAAACGAGAACGTCGTAATTCTCCAGCAGGGGCGCCAAAGCTTCTTCCACTGTTTCCGAGGGAATCAATCCTCTCAGCATTTGCTGTTTCAGATTCCTGAAAAAGTAGTTCGGCAGTTGCTCAAAAGCTTCCCTGTCTGTCATGACGCTCTTCTCCCCCGGTCGCGATGGACCGGCCGGCGCCCATTCGTGCGACCCCGCCCTCTCTCGCCGGCAGCCGTGCACCGTCCGGATTCATTTGCATAAGAGTGCAGCCGCTGTTTTGTACATGCACTCCCTGTGTTTGGCCAGCAACATCCTGTTGCCGTGCTCCACGCGGTTTTCAAAGTTGAACTGCCGCACCAGCTTCTCGACGAGCGTCCTGTTTTCCTCTCCCTGCATCCATGAGAAAAGAGTGTCGCTCCATCTTCCCGATTCATAGTCGCCTTTTTCCCCATTGATTTCGCCTTGCAGGGCTTTTCCCAGGAGAAGCGAAAGCTTCGCCTTGAAACAGCTCGTATCTTTGCGGCACATGCACTCGGGGGCGACCCTGAACATATCGAAAATCAGATATGTGAACCAGACCATGGATCGGTAGCGCATCGTCTTCTCGTGGTCGATATCGCTGCTTTCTGTCGATCCCGAGAAGAGGCAAATAAAAGTGATGACGTCCTTGTCCCGTAGCGGGTGTATGCATCGGGAAAGAATGAGAAGCGCCTCTCGCTGGCGGGGCAAGACGATCTCGTCCTTCTCCACTCCGTGATCGGAGCCGAAGGCGCTCTCCAGGATGAATTCGACGGCGCCGTGTTGTTTGAATAGCACGAACTGCTCGAGATCGAGGCGCAGACCTGAAGGGGAGGGCAGCTGCCTTACCAGGAAGGAGCGGGCCTGGTCATATCTCCTGGCGATGCCCACTCCTTTTTGAGAGAGGAGCTTTGAAACGGCGAGGATGAGCCTTTCCTTATCCTGTTCCAGTTGTCTTGCCGGGCAGCGAAGATCCGGGTCCTCCATCCACGCATCGATACAGCCCTCGACAAGCTCGGCGGCTTCCTTTTCCCACATGAGGCTTTCTCCTTGCCTTCCCATGCACCAGCAGGGAAGGCAAGGAGGTGCGCGGGAAGAGAAGATCGGGCGTGAAGCGTTCCGTCCTATTCAAGGGCGCTATCGATGGATTTGTACAGCTTCAGCTTTTCTATGAGCGTCTTGCGGCTGATGCCGAGGAGCTTGGCCGCCCTGGTCCTGTTGTTGTTTGTCCTGTTCAAGGCCATCTCGATAATGAGCCGCTCCGCGTCTTTCAAATTCAGGTCGGATACGTCTTCATGCTTATCCGATCCGTTGAATGGGAGATTCTCGGTGCTGATCTTGCCTTCCTTGCAGGTGATGACCGCGCGTTCTATTACGTTCACGAGCTCACGGACGTTCCCTGGCCACTGGTATTGTTTGAGCGCCAGCATGGCGTTAACGGTGATGCCGCTCACCTTCCTGTGGAACATGTCGCTGAATCGTTTGACGTAATACTCCGCTATGAGTGGAATGTCGTCCTTCCTTCTTCGGAGCGGCGGAACGTCGATGACGTAAACGCTCAGGCGGTAGTAGAGGTCGTGACGGAATTTCCCGCCCATCACTTCTTCTTCTAAATTGCGGTTGCTGGACACGATAAGGCGAAAATCCGAATCGACGCTCGCGGTTCCTCCGACTCGAAGGAAGGACTTGGTTTCGACCACCCTCAGAAGGGCGGACTGGAGCGCGGGCGTGGCTTCGGCTATCTCGTCCATGAAAAGCGTCCCCTGGTGGGCGATTTCAAAAAGGCCGCGCTTGGCTCTGCCGACTCCCGTTAGAGAAGAGCGCTCCTGTCCGAAAAGTTCGCTTCCCAGAGCGCCTGACGCAAGCTCGCTGCAGCTGACGGCGAAAAACGGCCTGTCGCGTCTGTCGCTTAGGTCATGGATAGCTCGGGCGACCAGTTCTTTGCCCGTTCCTGTTTCGCCGGTGATGAGAACCGTAACGGGGAGGGGCGCGACGTCCTTTATGGACTTTTGCACCTTGCGGATCACGGGGGACCTGCCGATAAGGGGAATCTGCCCTCTTGTCTGGAGAAATTTTTCCTGCTGCAGGGCGGCGATTTCCTTCTGCATCTTGCGTTTTTCGAGCGCCTCGCGGACAGTTGTCCAGAAAAGATCCAGCTTATCGAAAATTGGTTTTTCAAAGTAATGGAAAGCGCCTTGCTTCACGGCTTGGATGGCCTGCTCCGTGGAGCCGAAGGCAGTGATAAGAATTACCGGAATGTCGCAATTGAGGTTCTGAAGAGCGGCAAAAAGCTCCATTCCGCTCATTTCTGGCATCTGGATATCGGATATGATAAGGTCTACGGATTCTTTTCCAATAATGTTGAATACTTTCTTGGGAGACTTGAGCGGCGTGACCTCGACGTTATGGGTCGATGCCATGGGCACAAAGAAGTCCAGGAAGTTCTCATCGTCGTCTACTAGCAGAATTCTGGGCTTATTCATAAATCTTTTCCATTGATGGGAGTTGAAGGTTGTGTGTTGATTGGTTGCATCGCACAAGCAGGAACCTGGCTGTCACGGCCAGAATGGTAAGGTTTCGAGCTGTTCTCTGCTTCTGCGTCATGCATGCAAACCCAATATCCCCGACTTAAGTGTTACACTATCAGAAAAAAAAACGCTTGTCTAGATAGTCAATGGTAATTTTGTGTCAGCAATTAAGTGGAAAACATGGCTTGAAAGTCAATGAAGTGTAACCGTTCGTGGCTGGAGTCAAAAGTTTGCGATGACTTAGGAATATGAATAAAATAGGGATGAGGTGTAGAGCCTCATAACCGTCTGCGTCCTGCATGAATCCCGTTCCCTGATCTTACCGCCGTTGCCTCCGGGTTTAACGATCCAATCCATCGTCAGTTTCCATAGGAAACCAACAAGAAGCGACAAATATCCCCACTGTACTGTCTAACAAACTTTACAAACATGCACCTTGCTTCTGCCTATATTGTGCAAAATAAAGTTTGGAAATTCAAGTCCTAATGACGAAATATGATCCGAAGAATCACTTTCCATTTACGCTTCATACCGCCCTGTCTGATGGCGCCGTGCGACGCCCCAAGGCATCCTGCTGTATTGAATGCTATATCCCTATGAGGAGTTCGCAAGGGAGAGGATGCTTTGGTGGTGTGAGGCGCTGCGGATCGAGCCGCCCGCCATGCGCGATTTTCATGTGAAGCAATGGGGGCGCGGGAAACGCCCCCTGTGCGGTGAAACGTTCAGATTAAACGCGGCTGGCGCGCCTACTTGCCTTCTCTGTTGGGACAAGGCGTTTCCGCTCCGCTCGCATCGTAACATTTGCCGGTGTGGGATGCGGTCGCAGACCCATTGGACTTGTCGACCGTCGTTTCTCCTTCGTAGGATCCTTTATCCGTGTGGACGCCGGTGCTTCGTTCGCCTGAAACATTCCCTTGGGAATCTTTATCGATGCTGCTCTTTGTCGTGGCGGACCCCTTTTGCCCCGCCACAGCCGCTCCGCTTTCATGATGGATGTTTCCATCCTGGCGAGTGGTCTTTCCCGCGCGAGCTCCCGCGGCGCCTTTCACCTTAAACGCCCCCCCGCTCGTTGCCGCGCCGTTGCCCTGGCCATCGGTCGTTGCGGCGCGTCCTCTCACTGCGCTTCCATTCGCACCCTTTACGGCGTGCATTTTCCCCTGGGTTGCGCCGTCTTCCGCGTCCTCCTTGCTGAACGTCGCGCGAAACGAGCCCCTTGCATGGGCCAGCGAAGTCGCCATGAAAGCCACCATAACCGTTGCAACGATGACTGCCAGCATCTTTTTTATCATTCGCTCCTCCATTGCTTTATTGAGTCCGGCAACAATCAACCTTCCAGCCTGCCTGCTATGGTTGTAAAAATACCATGTCAGTAAGAACTCGGGGAGTAGCCATTCAATGGCGTTGACTTAAGCTTCCTCGGAATCCAGGGTTTATTCGGCTTTCTGGACCCCAGACTTT
>CALFXO010000097.1 GCA_937958025.1 uncultured Syntrophobacteraceae bacterium | reverse complement strand
CTTCCTTGGGTTGGAGGCGGCGTCTTTTCCCGCCCCCGGGCAGGCGGGAGGGCGCCGTCCGACGCTTTGCGCGGGATGTCCGCACCGGGCGGCGTTTTTTGCCATGAAAAAGGCTTTCCCCAAGGGCATCTATCCAGGGGATATCGGGTGCTACACTTTGGGGCTGAATCTGGGGGCGGTGGACGCTTTCCTCTGCATGGGCGCCTCCATTGGACTTGCCGCCGGATTTTACCATGCTCACAAAGGGATGGGCGATCAGGCGCCCCCCATTGCGGCGACCATCGGGGATTCCACTTTTTACCACGCGGGCATCCCCGCCCTGGTGAACGCCGTGGCTCAGGGGGCGCGCTTCGTGCTGGTCATCCTCGATAACAGCACGACCGCAATGACCGGCCATCAGCCGACGCCTGGAGAAGGCCGCACCCTGGCCGGAGAAGAGGTTCCGAGGATCTCGATTCCGAAACTGGCAGAGGCCTGCGGAGTTGGCTACGTGGTGGAGGCGGACCCATACGACCTCGATGCTTTCATCGGGCTGCTCAAGGAGGCGGGGAAGCACTGCCGCGCTCCCGAAGGCGGGGTCGCCGTCGTGATTGCCAAGCACCCCTGCCTCATGGACCGGCAGCACCGCGGTTCCGCACCACCGCGCCGGGTCGTGGTGAACGACAAGTGTCAGGGGTGCGGCTTTTGCGTCAAGCACTTCGAGTGCCCGGCGCTGATGTTGTCGAAGGAGAAGGAGCCGGTCGTCATCGATCCGCTTCTTTGCGCCGGTTGCGGCGTGTGCGTGATGGTGTGCCCGCACAAGGCGCTGGAGTATGGCGAGAAATAGGACATCCGGGAGAGCGCTCCGCGCGTGGCGCGGAGTTGCGGGGCGATGGGCGTGAACCTTCCAGGCGCGTCTTCTTTATTGGCGCCTTTTTGTGAGCAGGTGCAACGAAAAATGCAACAGATCGCCATCAGCGGCGTTGGGGGCCAGGGAATTCTTTTTATTACCAAACTGCTTGCGGAAGCGGCCATGGACATGGACTGCTCCGTGCTGATTTCCGAGACGCACGGCATGGCGCAGCGGGGCGGCAACGTCATCAGCCACCTGAAGGTGAGCGGGCGCGGGGCGAAGGACGCACCGAAAAATGGCGGCAATCGGCCCGCGCGCTTTACGAGCCCGCTCATCCGGCCAGGGAAGGCGGATATCTTCCTTGTGCTGCATACGGACGGTCTGGCGGCGCACGGGTTCTACGTGTCGCCGGACGGGAAGACGTTTTGCGCGAGGAGCGAGCCGTCGGATAAATATTCATTGGATGCCACGAAAATGGCTTCCGAACTAGGTTCCGCGATTTCCGGGAACCTTGTGCTGCTCGGCTTTGCGGCTGCGTCCGGAGCGCTTTTCTGCAAGTCGGAGGACCTTCGGGCTGTTTTGAAGCGCTACGGCGGCAAGCGGATGGACCTCAACCTCAAAGCCTTCGACGCGGGGGTCTCGGAAGCGGAGAAGAGACGCCTCGCGGCTGATTGACGGGCGAGGCGTCGTGATGTTTCTTCAGCAGGCCCCCCAGTTCTTTGTCTCTGGCGTCACCAGCGGCAGCATCTATGCGCTCATCGCCCTTGGCTTCTGTCTCATACAAAACGCCACGGGGCTGGTGAATATCGCGCAAGGCGAGATCGTGATGCTGGGCGCCATGGTGATGGCGACGCTCCACCAGGGCATGGGGCTTCCCATGCCGGCGGCGCTTGCGCTAGCCATTTGCGCCGGGGCCGGGGCCGGGCTGCTGCTGGAGTGGGGGCCCATCCGGCGATCGAGAAGCCGGGACGTCCTTACGTTGGTGCTCATCACCGTCGGGATGTCCATAACGTACCGTGGGGCGGCCATGGAAATATGGGGGAAGGGCGCGCGGAGTCTGGCCCCGCTCGGCGGCGACAATCCAATTTTGTTCATGCGCGCGGCCATCCTGCCGCAGGCATTGTGGATACTCGGGATATCCTCGGCGACCGTGGCCTTTCTATATTTTTTCTTTCAACGGACGCTGACCGGGAAAGCCATGCGGGCCGCGGCGGACAACCCGACGGGGGCGGTGCTGATTGGGATTTCGGTGCACCGGATCGTGGCGCTCGCCTTCGGGTTGAGCGGGGCGCTCGGGGCGCTTGCGGGCATACTGGTCGCGCCTCTTGCCGGCATGAGCTACGACGCGGGTCTGATGTACGCCCTCAAGGGGTTTGCGGCGGCTATTCTCGGCGGCTATGGCAGCACGCTGGGGGCCGTGGTGGGCGGTCTGCTGCTTGGAATCCTTGAAGCGATGGGGGCGGGGTTCATTTCCTCCGCATACAAGGACGCGATTGCGTTCGTGATCCTTCTCGGCATCCTGTTCGTCAGGCCTTCGGGTCTTTTCGGCAGCGCCCAGGCGCGAAGGCTGTAGACGGATGCGTCCGCGCCCCTTCGCACCGAGCGGTTGGCGCATTTTGGCCGCGGTCTCGGCCGGTCTCGGCTTCCTTCCCTTTCTGGTCGGAAACGACTATTTCCTGCTGCTTTTCAATATCATGGCCCTCAATGCGATTATTGTGCTGGGGCTCAATCTGCTGATAGGCTCCGCCGGACAGGTTTCCTTCGGGCACGCCGCTTTTTACGCCCTGGGGGCGTATGCCGCCGCGATCGCCGATGCGACGTGGGGGCTTCCGCTCGCGGCGGGGTGCCTGCTGGCCATGGCCGTAGCGGGCGCGGCGGGATTTTTGCTGGCGCTTCCGACGCTTCGGCTGGAGGGGCACTACCTCGTGATGGCGACGCTCGGGTTCAACGTCATCGTGGGCATTGTGCTGAACCACATGGAAGAATGGACCGGCGGGCCGTCGGGCTTTCCCGGAATCAGCCGTCTGGCGGCAGGGGGGGTCACGCTCGGTTCGGACCGGAGGTTTTATTTTTTCATTTGGGCGCTTTTTTGCGTCATGATGGCGATCACCCTGAACCTGAACGAGTCGCGGCTTGGGCGGGCGCTGCACGCCATCCACGAGAAGGAGTTGACGGCGCGGGCGCTCGGCGTTCCGACATACAGATACAAGGTCATCACATTCGCTCTCAGCGCTGTTTACGCGGGGCTGGCAGGCTTTTGCTATGCGCATTACGTGACGTTCATCAGTCCGAAGACCTTCGACATCTTTTACTCCGTCCAACTCGTGACGATGGTGGTGGTGGGCGGGATGGGCAACCTGTGGGGAGGGCTCGCGGGCGCGGCGCTCATCACGTCGCTCCCTTCGTTGCTGCACAGGTTCGAGGACTGGCACGTCTTCATCTACGGCGTCATCCTTACAGGGGTTCTGGTGTTTTGCCCGAAAGGACTGCTTCCATGGATTATCGACGCGCCCTTTGTGAGAAGAGTGCTGCACTGGCGGGGTGGGGGGGCCGGGAGCGAAGATTCGACGGCGGCAGGCGAAGACGCGGGGGCGCCTCAGGAAGACGCCGGGGTCAGTGATTCGGGAGAAGATGTGGAGCGCACGGGGGAGCCCGGCGCGTCCGTGCTTTCGCTGAAAGGCGTTTCGCTTGGCTTTGGCGGTCTCCAGGCGCTCCACGATGTAAGCTTCGAGGTTTTCTCCGGCGAAATCGCGGCGTTGATCGGACCCAACGGAGCAGGGAAGACCACTCTTTTAAACGTTATCTCCGGGCTGCACAAGCCGGACAAAGGGGATGTGCTGCTAGGGGCGCACTCCATTTCGCGTCTCGCCCCGCATCGGATTGCCGCCCTGGGGGTTGGCAGGACATTCCAGGCGGTGCAGGTCTATCAGAAGTTTACGGTGCTTGAGAATGTGCTGCTCGGCCATCATGTGCATGGACGCGCGGGTTTTCTTTCGTCGTTTGCGCACACTCCGGGAGAGCGGCGGGAGGAAGCGGAACTGAGGGAGCGCGCCATGTCGCTGCTGAAAGAATTCCGGCTGGAGGACAAGGCGTCGCTTCCCGCGCAGCGACTGAGCCTGCTCGACCAGAAGATCCTGGAGCTTGTGCGCGCCATGGCCCTTGCGCCGCGCGCGCTGCTTCTCGACGAGCCGGTGGGGGGGCTGAGCCCGCGCGAGAGCGAGGTTTTAGTCGACTTCATCCATTTGCTGCGTCGCCGGGGCATGGGAGTGATCCTTGTAGAGCACGACATGAACGTGGTCATGCATTTGGCGGACAAGGTCGTGGTGCTGCAGCACGGAGTCAAAATCGCCGAGGGGCGGCCCAGCGCGATACAACGCGACCCGAAAGTCATCGCGGCGTACCTGGGATCGGGGAAGAAGGTCCTGTGAAAGGCGGGGAACCGATGGCGATTCGTGGGGGGGCGGAAAGGGGCATGCGAGCTATGCTAGAGGTGAAAAACCTTTCCGCGCATTACGGGTCCATCCAAGTGCTGCGGCGCGTGACGCTCCATGTGACAGAAGGCGAAATAGTGACGCTTGTTGGGGCGAACGGGGCGGGCAAGAGCACTTTGCTCCGTGTGGTGAGCGGACTGCACCGGGCGACGGAAGGGGAGGTCCTGTTTCAGGGGGAGCCCATCCATCGGCTGCGTCCCGAGCGCATCGTACGCCTAGGGCTTGTGCAGGCGCCGGAGGCGCGGCAGCTCTTCCCGAACCTGACGGTGCTCGAAAACCTGGAGCTGGGTGGAATGCTGCACGGGAAGCAGCGCATAGCGGAAGCCATGGAAGAGACGTTCGCCCTTTTTCCCATCCTTCCGGAGCGAAGGCGGCAGAAGGCGGGGACGCTGAGCGGTGGGGAGCAACAGATGCTATCGATCGCCCGCGCCCTCATGACCCGGCCGCGCCTGCTGATTTTGGACGAACCGTCGCTTGGGCTTGCGCCGCTCATCGTGGAGGAGATCCACCGCACGATTAGCGTGCTCCATGAGCGGGGCGTGACGATCCTGCTGGTGGAGCAGAATGCGATGGGGGCCCTTTCCATCGCGGAGCGCGCGTACGTGATAGAGACGGGACGCATTATGCTCACGGGGAGCGCGCAGGAGCTTATCGAACATGACGACGTGCAGCGGGCGTACCTCGGCAAGGACTACAAGTACAAGTGGGAGCGCTGAACACGCTTTGGCTAGACATCGCGGATGAAACCCCGCTGGCGGGGCGCGGCCGTTGAGCCCCCGCCGGAGTTCCGGGACATTCCGGCAGGCGCCGGACAGATGGGGGGATGAGCATGGCAGAGGGCAGCGGCGCGCGTGGCGCCATCGACGCACTTTCAAGGGATGAAATCCGGCGTCGGCAATTGGAGCAGCTCCAAGTGATGCTGAACCGGGCGTATTTCCATGTCGATTTCTACCGGCGGAGGATGGACGAGGCGGGAATCCTTCCGGAGGCGCTGGGTTCCATCGAGGACTTGCGGCGCTTTCCGTTCACGACGTCCGGGGACCTTGCTCAACGCTATCCGTACGGGCTTTTCGCGGAGCCTCTCCGAAGCATCGTGCGACTGAAGATAACGTCCGACAGCGAGGGGAATCCGATAGTGGTGGGGTTCACCCGGAGGGACGTCGCTATGTGGCAGTCGCTGATGGTGCGCCTGTATGAGCGGGTGGGCGTCACGGACAGGGATATTGTGCAGGTAGCCTTCAATTTCAGCCAGTTTCCGGGGGCGTTCACTTTTTCGCAGGCCGCCGAGATGCTGGGGGCAACGATGGCGCCGTCCGCCACGGCGTCGGCGACGCTGCAACTCAAGATCATGAGGGACTTCCGTTCGACGGTGCTTGCGACCACGCCGGCTTTCGCATTGCATATCGCGGATGTGCTCGAGTGCGGCAGGGCGGGGATGGATCGGTCGGAACTTAATCTGCGGGTGGTGCTGCTAGGGCCGGACCCGGTGGCGGACGCCGCTCGGGAACGCATCGAGGCCGTGCTGCGGACCCCCGTGTACGGGCTCTACGGGGTTACGGAAATGGTGGAGCCGGGTCTTGCGGGGGAATGCCCCGGCAAGGACGGGTTGCATGCGGCGGAGGACCACTTTTTACTGGAGATCGTGCATCCGGTCACCGGGGAGCCCGTTCCAGAGGGAAGCGAGGGAGAGTTGGTCGTGACGACGCTCACCACGGAAGCGTATCCTCTTATAAGGTATCGGACAGGGGACGTGACGACGCTCAGGACGACCGCTTGCGCGTGCGGAAGGACTTCGGCGCGCATCGCTCCCGTGCTGCGGCGCACCGACAGCAGGACGTCGGTGCGGGGAAATCCGGTATATCCGGAGCATGTGGGGGCCATCCTCCGAAAGCTTGATCCCGGAATTCTGGATTATCGCCTCATCGTCCACACCCGGTATGGGATGGGGGAGCAGTTGGACGTCCTGGTCGTCCGGCCCGTGGGCGAAGGATTTCCGGGCGGTGGGCGCTCGCAGTATTTGGAGATGCTGAGGAGCCATGTTCGCCGGGGAGTCGGGGTGGGAGCGCGGGTGCAGTTGGTTGACCCGGAGCGCCTGCCACGGGAGGGGCTGGGGGATAAAGTGGTTTTCCGGAGCGAGCCCCTTAGTTGCGAGACGGATTAGTCCCTTGCCGGGCTTGTTTCCGCCGGTAGGGGCGAGCGGATGTGAACTCCAATGAGGACGCGATTCCTGTTGGGGATCGCCACGGTTCATCCCCGCCCGAGGCTAAAATGAAGACTGTCGACCCAGTAGCAGGGAGGGGTTGTGGAGAGGAACAGCAGCGCGCTCGCCTACTTGGGAAAAGGGTGGCGTTGCAAAAATGACAAAAAAGGGTTTGACTTGCTGGATGGGCTGTGTTAGGTAGTCTGTGATATTTTACACTAAGTTTTAAAGTAGGTTTGGTGCGATATGAAGGATGATACGAAAAAATTGATGCGTCAGTTGGGTGCGGCAAGCACTGTCGGCATACAGTTGGCGCTGTCGGTTTTCATAGGGCTCGCTTTCGGCGTTTGGCTGGATCGCGTTTTTGGGACTGCTCCGTGGCTTTCGCTGCTTTTCCTTATCTTTGGCGTGGCGGCGGGGTTCCTTAACTATTATAGATTTGCAAAAAAGCAACAGGACGAGTAAAAGGATTGGATGAAATATCACAAGAAGCGGGCGGGGAGGACCTTCAGCACGAAAAGCTCATACGCCGCATCGAGATCGCCAATGCTTTCGTACTGTTTACATTCGTTGCCGGAGCGTGCGTTTTCTTCTCTCTTGAGATGGCAAGGGGGGTCCTGCTGGGCGGGATCATTTCGATTGTCGGCTATTACACGCTGAAATGGCAGTTGCGGCGGGCGCTTCTCAATCCGGAGAGAGTCCCGGCGCGGGGCCGGGTGCTGGTTGGGTACTACCTTCGGTTCTTTGGCCTGATTTTTGTGATCTTCACCATCGTATATTGTAAATGGGCTCAACCGATCGCTTTTCTGGTTGGGTTGTCGGTGGTTGTGACGAGCTTGCTTTTGGTTGGGGTTGGGGAATTTTTGGTAATGTTGCAGAAGGGGGAATGATAGCTTATGGAGCACCCGATTCTTTTTCTAAACCTTTTGTTCGCGAAGTTGGGACTGCCGGTCGTTTCCGGTCCCGAAGAAGTGCATTCGATGGGGCAGTATTTCCTGCTTCCGCATGTGACCTACACGTGGGTCGTCATGCTCATCGTGCTGGGCTTGGCGCTTCTCGCGGTGAAGCATCTCGAGACGGTGCCCAAGGGCGGCCAAAATTTCTTTGAAATGGTCGTGACCGGCATCGAGGACTTCATGATCGGCATTACGGGCGAAGAAGGCCGCTTTGCATTTCCTCTTATCGCCACGCTGGGGTTTTTCATCCTCTTCAGCAACTACATGGGCATGATCCCCGGCTTCTTCTCTCCTACCGCTAACATCAACACCACCGCGGCGTGCGCCATCATTGTCGTCGTCTTCACCCACATCATTGGCGTGAAGTTCCACGGCGTAAAGTATATCAAACACTTCATGGGTCCTGTGTGGTGGCTGACGCCCCTCATCATGCCCATTGAAATCATCGGTCACGTCGCTCGCATTCTCAGCCTCTCCATCCGTCTTTTCGGCAACGTCTTTGGCGAAGAGTTGGTTCTGGGAATCCTGATGTTCCTCGCTGGCCTTTATCTTGCTCCACTGCCAATGATGTTTCTTGGCTTGTTCACGGGCTTTATTCAGGCATTTATTTTCTGCCTGCTTTCGATGATGTATTTTGCGGGCGCCATCGAGCACGCTCACTGAGTATGCCGTGGGGCTGGCGATTCGCTTGGGCGGGTCGCCTGCGCTGGAGGCCGGGAGATTGATCGGCCTCTCGCGTTCGAGGAGTTCTACAGGCGGTTATGGTTGGAAGGAAGGCCGCGTGTGTTACTCACTTATTCAACCTTTATCCATAAAGGAGATCGTATCATGTCGAAGAAAGTTGGGTTGTTGACGGCGCTGCTCGTACTGGCTCTTTCCACTGTTGCTATGGCTGCTGGTCCTGAGGCTGCTGGCGGAAAAGCTGAAGCCCTTGGCTTCTTCACCATGTCGGCTGTCGCGGCTGGCCTGGGCATCGCCATCGCGGCTTTCGGCTGCGGCATCGGCCAGGGCATGGCGGTTAGAGGCGCAGTGGAAGGCGTTGCCCGCAACCCGGAAGCCTCCGGAAAGATCACCGTCACCATGCTGATCGGTCTGGCCATGATCGAGTCCCTCAGCATCTACGCTCTGGTTGTTGCGTTGATTCTTGTTTACGCCAACCCGATTGCTGCGGCGATCCGTGGTCTTCTGGGCGCCTAGTTTTCTTTAGTCGGGAAGTTTGTTTGTTTGAGCTTGCCTGACGGCATTTTGATTCGCATATGGCGGGGCAGCCCCCCGTCATATGCAGTCGGATTGCTCCAGAGCAAGCTGTTTTTGACTCAGTAAATGTGAAGAATCGCACATATAGTTTTGGGAGCCGCCTTGCGTGAGAACGTTTTCATGCCGGTTCTCCCCATGAAGGAATCGCAGAGGAAATGAAGTTCGCCAAGATTCCATTGGCCACGATCAACAGGCTCTCGATCTACATGCGCACATTGCAGGAGCTTTTGGAAGAGGACGTCGACGTCATTTCTTCCGAGCGGCTTGCGAAGCAGTGCGGCGTCAATCCAGCGCAAATCAGAAAGGACTTGGCGTACTTTGGAGAGTTTGGGGTTCGGGGGGTTGGGTATCGCATCAGCGACCTTATCAACCAGATCAAAGATATTCTGGGGCTCAACAGAACCTGGAACTTAGCCATGATCGGCATTGGAAACCTGGGCTCCGCCATGATCCGGCACGGCAATTTCGTGAAGCATGGATATATATTCGCCGGAGCGTTCGATGTAGATCCACAGAAGGTCGGAAAGAGGCTCCCAAACGGTCTGGTCGTCAACCATGTGGACGAACTGGAAGAAACCATCAGAGAGCGCGACATCCATGTTGGTGTTATCACGACCCCCGCAAGCGCGGCGCAGAATGTTGCAAACCAGCTGGTTTTGGCGGGAGTGAACGGGATACTCAATTTCGCGCCGGTTCAGATCCAGGTGCCCGACTGTTGCCATGTCGAGAATGTGGATTTTACGATCAAGCTGGACAGCATCGCCTATCACCTGTCTTCGGAGTCCTAGAGAACTTCATCCGTCTCCACATTTCCAAATATAAACACGGTTTGCATTGCGCAAGATTCGGCGAGGGCAGCAGGTTCTCAAATGCGCGGTTGGCGTCTGCCGGAGCATCTAGCCCCCGCAATGAGAAGCGTCGTATAGTCCACGGATCGATGACGGTCGGCACGGCAACCGGCTCTTCCCCGAGGCGCGCGATGCGCGCGCCAGCAGGAAGATGGTTGTTCCCGAGGGGGGTCGGTTAGAGGCGGATTTGCAGCAGTGCGGCGGGGGCGTCATTCTGAAGCGCACTACTGCTCATCGACGAACTAACTGGTGGATGCTCCTCTGCTTCGCTGCTCCTGAATCTCCAGGTAATTAGGGCACTTTGCTATTTCCGCCTTTTTCTCATCCATTTCCTGAAGCGTACGGAAGACCCATGCTGAGGGGTCGGAATAGCAATAAATAGCCAGCTCACAGTCCTTACATTCCTTCATTTTCTAAACCTCTGGTTCACCGTCAGCGGCTGCTTCTACCGGAGCGCGCTGGCTGTCTTGTTGAAGCGATCGGAGATACTCGTCCCATTCAAGGGGCAGGAAGTGTTTCTTTTTCGTGTTGCACTCCTTGCACGCGGGGGCGACATTCCCCCGGGTCGAGGTCCCGCCACGGATGAGCGGCACGATGTGGTCCATTGTCAGTTGATTCGGCGGCGTTGGCTTTTGGCAATAGCGGCAGACGCCCTTGGCGATCTGGCGTTGCCACCATTGCGTCTTTCGCAGGGCGCGAGCCTTCTCTTTTTCCTTGCGAACGGCCTCGGGAGAGGTCGTTATGATGAATGGGCAATCCGTATCGTTTCTCCGGTCGATATATAAATATTAGGGGCCCGCGGAGGTCATCCTCCACCGTAGTTTTGTCGATAGAACCGAGCAGCCCGCCGCGCAAGTCTCCTGGAAAACGGATGCACACGGCGCGACCGGCTGCACCGGGCAAGTTCTGAACTGATAAATGCTACTCTTCGCCCTGGGAAGTAAGCGCGACATAAAAAGTATTGTCGCCGCGCTTTACGAGCAACAGGAGCGTAGATTCCTGTTTAGCGTCCTTCAATGCCTGTGTGTATTCGCGCAGGTTACTGATTTTATTGCGATTCACTTCCTTGATGAGGTCGCCCTCGCTCAGCTTGGAACGAGCCGCGGGGCCATTCGGGTCGATGCCCGTAATGACTACGCCACGCTCATGCGAGTCCCACCCAAAGCGCTGCGCCATATCGGGGGTAATGTTCTGCACCTCGATTCCCCATTCGTCTTCTTTCTGCGGGGAATCGCCACTCTTTCCGGCAGCGTCGTCGGGCATCGTTCCGATGGTCACTTTGACCGACTGCTCTTTCCCATGGCGGATGATAGTGAGGGACGCCTGGCTGTCGGGGCCAAGGTTCGCGACATTGCGGGAAAGCGCCTGCGCGTTCTCGAATTCTTTTCCGTTGAGCTTAACGATGATGTCGCCCTGTTGCAAGCCGGCCTTATCAGCGGGGCCGCCCTGGACCACATCGGCGACAAGGATTCCCTTGGGCTCCTTAAGGTCGAAAGACTTTGCAAGCTCCGGGGTGACGTCTTGTATCATGATGCCGAGCCACCCGCGGACGACCTTGCCGGATTTGAGTTGGGGCAACAGGTCTTTCGCGACGTTGATAGGAATGGTGAATCCAATTCCCTGTCCCTGAGCGACGATGGCAGTGTTGATCCCGATGACCTCGCCCTTCATGTTGAAAAGGGGGCCGCCGCTGTTGCCGGGATTGATTGCCGCGTCCGTCTGGATGAAATCATCGTAGGGGCCCGCGCCGATAACGCGGCCCTTGGCGCTGACAATGCCTACGGTCACAGTGTGTCCGAGGCCGAAGGGATTGCCGACGGCCATGACCCAGTCTCCGACCTGCATTCCTTCGGAGTCCCCAAGGGGCGCGGCGGGAGGAAAGTTAGCGTCAGGCTTCACCTTGATGAGGGCAAGGTCGGTCTTGGAATCCTTTCCGACCACCGTGGCGTCATATTCCTTGCCGGTATCGAGCTTAACCTTTATCTCATCGGCCTTTTCCACCACGTGATTATTGGTGAGGATGAGCCCGTCACGGTCAATAATAACGCCGGAGCCGAGGGATGAGGTGCGCATCTCCTTCTGGGGGGCATCGCCGAAAAAATGCTTGAACGCGTCGTCGCCGAAAAATTCACGGAAGGGTGAGTCCGGAGATAGAAACGGCTGGAGAGGATGCCCTTTGATGACCTTTGTTGTGGAGATGTTGACAACGCTGTGCTTGACGCTGTTGGCGAGGTCGGCGAAAGACGCCGGACGCTGATCGGCGTAGCTAATCGCGGCGTGCGCGGCATTCAAAGGGGAAGCCCCCACCGCCGTCAGAAGCGATAAAAAGAGAAAGCCCGGCAGTTTAAAGCATCGCTTGGAACGAACCCTAACAGTCATGAAAACTCCTTATTTCCGAATGCACAATAATATAGACATTCATACGCATTCCCGTCGACTGCGCGACGCACGAGTTGGCGTGGAAGGACGGACCGCCAACCTTCCAACTTTAATTCTTATCACATCAACTAGTCAAGATCTATAGAAAATATAGGCTTCTTGAAGAAGCTCAGGCATGACGCGGCGCGGCGTCGGGAGATTATAACAGCGGAAAACCGCCATTACGTGTATAGTGGGGGCCAAAACCCAGCATTCCCAGAGCAGGAAGAAATGCATGCACGATGGAAGACGGTCGGGAAGAACTCTGCCGCAGTTGCAGTTGCCTTGAATTCTAACGAATATCATTTAAAATGCAGATAAATGCAGCATTAGATTGATATTGAACGTAAAAGGAGGGTGAGTGGCAGCGCCTGGGGGCTTTACTATCAAAGAGACTTCATTAAAAGTTGTGGGCGCCCTACTGGAAAATGGCGACCTTGCCGAGCTATACCAACGGGCCATCCGACAATTCGGCGAGGGAGAGATGCACGCCATGATCATGGAAATAGCCATGAACGTCATGGAAGACAAGGATGTCCGCGAAGAGGCTTTTTCCAGCAACGAGAGTCTGTTCAGCCTTCTTTGCGGTGTGTGGGTTCAGTTTCTGTTGAGCGAAGTGGCTGGGGTTCAGAAAGACCGATTGCAGTCCATGATCCGGGAAATGCTATCGGACGTCAGCGAGAACAAAGTATATCACTGAGCGGGGGTGGGCGCCAACGAACCGAACTGAAGCGCACTATCTCCAGGGTTAGCACCTCACGGCAGAATCCCTGCTGTAGTCGTCAATGACGATGCGCTTCCATGGCAGATGCGAGAAGAGCGTCAGGGCTTCCTGAAAA
>CALFXO010000096.1 GCA_937958025.1 uncultured Syntrophobacteraceae bacterium | reverse complement strand
CGGCCCGCATCGAACGGCGCAAGGACGCGATCCGAAGCCGCATATGGAGGAGTCTCCTTGGAACCGATGAGAAGTCAGCCTGAAGCCGCCGTCATCACCACGGTCAACGGTCCGGTCGTAAAGGTGAAGGGCGCTTCCGCGCTTTCCATGAACGAAATGGTCCTGATCGGCGAGGAGAAGCTGGTCGGCGAGGTCGTGGAGCTTTTCAGGAACGGGGCCACCATCCAGATCTATGAAGACACCACCGGCCTCGCTCCCGGAGCGCTCGTCCACGGCCAGGGACTGCCCTTGTTCGTAGAGCTAGGGCCGGGCATCGTCGGCAACATCTTCGACGGAACGCAGCGTCCTCTCTCCGTCGCCTATCGCGACTCCGGAGCGTTCATAACAAGGGGCAAGGCGGTCGAAGCGCTCGAGCGAGACAAGCCCTGGGCGTTCACCCCTAAAGCCAAAGCCGGAGACGCCGTTCCTCCCGGCTGCGTCCTCGGCGATGTGCGGGAAACGGACCACATCGCACACCGCGTCATGGCGCCGCCCGATCACGGCGGCAAGCTCGTCGAGATCGCCCCGGAAGGTCTCTATACGCTCTCCGAGAAAGTCGCCGTCATCGAGGACGCGAGCGGCGAGCGGCGCGACATCTCCCTCTATTGCAGGTGGCCCGTGCGGCGCATGCGCCCCTACAGGGAGCGATCCTTCCCGTCGGAGCCCCTTTTCACCGGGCAGCGCGTGGTCGATTTTTTCTTTCCCCTCGCCAAGGGGGGCGCGGCCGCAATACCCGGCGGGTTCGGAACGGGCAAGACCATCACCCAGCACCAGCTCTCCAAATGGGCGGACGCCGACGTCATCGTCTACATCGGTTGCGGCGAGCGCGGGAACGAAATGGCGGGGGTTCTCGAAGACTTCCCAAAGCTCCTCGACCCCCGCACGAACAGGCCGCTCATCGAGCGCACGGTGCTTATCGCAAACACCTCCGACATGCCCGTGGCCGCGCGCGAAGCGAGCATCTACACCGGCATCACCATCGCCGAATACTACCGCGACATGGGCTATCACGTGGCGCTCATGGCCGATTCGACAAGCCGCTGGGCGGAGGCGCTCCGGGAAATTTCCGGAAGGCTCGAGGAAATGCCCGCCGAGGAAGGGTTCCCCGCCTACCTCGCCTCCCGGCTCGCCGACTTCTACGAGCGCGCCGGGGCGGTCGAAACCCTCGGCGGCGCGCGCGGCTCCGTTTCGCTGATCGGCGCCGTGTCGCCGCCCGGAGGCGATTTCTCGGAGCCCGTGACACAACACACGCGCCGCTTCGTGAGCACATTCTGGGCGCTCGACAAGGAGCTTGCAAGCGCCCGCTACTTCCCCGCCATCAATTACCTCAACAGCTACAGCGGTTATGTGGACGCCGTCGCGCTCTGGTGGAAGGACAAGGCGGGGCTCGACTGGACGCAAATGAGGGACCGCGCGCTCGCCATCCTCAAGGAGGAGGCCCGCCTCCAGAACATCGTAAAGCTCATCGGGGAAGACGCCCTTCCCGACGACCAGAAGGCGACCTACTACGGGGCTGGGCTCATCAAGGAGGATTTCCTCCAGCAAAGCGCCTACGATCCAATCGACACCTATTCCCCCGCGCAAAAGCAGGTGCTGATGCTCGACCTCATCCTCAAGTTCATCGACGGGATGCGGGAAGCCGTCGGACGCCGCATTCCCGTCTACCGGGCCATGGAGCTGCCGGTCCTCGAGGAGCTCCACCGCATGAAGCACACCTACAAGGGCGATGACCCGGAGCCCTTCCGGGCGATAGAAAAGCGCATCGCGGAGGAGTTCGACGGGCTGCTCAAACGGGAAATCCAGTCATGACGACGGCCCGTCTATTTGGAAAATGCGGAAGGAGGGTGGACCTTGCCAGTCGAATCCGGCGTTGAATATCTGGGGCTCTCGCGGGTGCAAGGCCCCCTCGTGTTTGTTGGCGGAGTGCGTGGCATCGGCTACAGGGAGCTTGCCGAGGTCGTCGCTCCCGACGGATCGGCCCGCCTCGGGCGGGTGCTCGCGATATCGGAGGAAGCCGCCGTCATCGAGGTTTTCGAGGGGACGGTCGGCCTCTCCGCCTCCCGGTCCAAGGTGCGGTTCCTGGGCCGCCCGTTCCAATATTCGGCGACGGCCGAGGAAGTCCTCGGGCGCGTATTCGACGGCCTCGGGAGACCGCTCGATGGAGGCCCCCCGCCCATGGCAGGGGAGCCCCGCGACATTAACGGCCTCCCCGTCAATCCCGTCGCCCGCGTCTACCCACAGGATTTTATCCAGACCGGCGTATCCGCCATCGACGGCCTGAACGCTCTGGTGCGCGGCCAGAAACTCCCTATATTCTCGGGGAGCGGCCTTCCCCACGCGCGCCTCGCCGCCCAGATCGTCCGCCAGGCGCGGCTGCTCGAGGGCGAGGAAAAATTCGCCATCGTTTTCGTGGCCATCGGCGTCAAGCACGAGGAGGCGCAGTATTTTCGCAAGGACTTCGAGGAAAGCGGCAGCCTCAAGAACGTCGCCATGTTCCTCAACCTCGCCGACGACCCGTCCATCGAGCGGCTCATCACGCCGCGCATCGCCCTCACCGTGGCCGAGCGCCTCGCCTTCGGCGAAGACATGCACGTCCTCGTCGTCCTCACCGACATGACCAACTACTGCGAAGCGCTCCGTGAAACGGCGACTTCCAAGGGCGAAGTCCCGAGCCGCAAGGGATACCCCGGCTATCTCTACAGCGACCTCGCCTCGATCTACGAAAGGGCGGGCCGCATCACGACCGCGAAGGGCTCCATTACCCAGATCCCTATCCTCACCATGCCGGACGACGACATCACGCACCCCATCCCGGACCTCACCGGCTACATCACGGAAGGGCAGATCGTCCTCGACCGGGGGCTCTTCCAGAAAGGCGTAATTCCCCCTATCAACGTCCTCCCCTCGCTTTCGCGCCTCATGAGCGACGGCATCGGCGAGGGCCGCACTCGCGAGGACCACCAGAACCTCTCCAGCCAGCTCTATGCGCTCTACGCGCGGGCGAAGCGCGTCGAAACGCTCGCTTCCATCATCGGCGAGGATGACCTGACGCCCCACGACCGGCTCTACCTGAAATTCTCACACGAACTCGAAGACCGCTTCATCCGGCAGGGTCCTTACGAGAACCGGACCATTTCCCAGACGCTCGACCTCGGCTGGGAGCTCGCGGCGATTTTCCCTGAGCGCACCCTCACGCGCCTCAAGCCCGAACAGCTCCGCGCGCACCTGCCGAAGAAGGGATAACCCTCCCATGGAAAGACTGCCGCTTTCCGCCAACAAGAGCAACCTGCTCCGCCTCAAGGACGAATTGTCGTTCGCCCGCGATGGCCTGGAGCTTCTCGACGAGAAGAAAGAAGCGCTCATGTCGCACATCAGTTCCCTCTCGACCAAGGCCGAGCGGGTGCGCGCCTCCATGAACGCTCTCCTCGCGGAAGCCCACCATTGCCTCCGGGACGCCGTCATCCGGCATGGCCGCCCCGCGTGCGAACGGGCCGCGCTTGCCGCCGCGATGGGCGAGGAAGTGAGCGTCAAGGAGCGGGCCTTCATGGGGGTCGCCCTCCCCACCGTCAAAATCGATGTCCCGCGCTTCGCGCCCTCCTTCGGGTTCCAGGAAACCGGCCCGGAAATGGACTCCACCGCGCGCGCCATCCACGGGGGCCTCGAAACCATCGCCGAGCTCGCCGAAATCGAGGTGGGCCTCTTCCGGCTCGTGACGGAGATCAAGAAGACGATCAAGCGCATCAACGCCCTCGAAAACATCTACGTTCCGCTCTATGAAGCCACCATCAAGCACATCGAGGAAAGCCTGGAGGAAAAAGAGCGGGAGTTCCTTTTCCAGTTGAAGCGGCAGAAAAGCCGTGGGGAGGAAAGCGATAATGAGTCTTTTTAGAAAAATCCTGGCGCCCGTTGACGGCTCCCGCCACTCGCTGAACGCCGTCTGTCTCGCCGCCCGGATGGCCAGGGTCCACGACGCCGAGCTCAAGATCGTCCACGTGATCGATGGACTCCTGCTCGACCAGCTGACGAAATTCGCCGCCAGGGACCGCGCAACCGTCCACGAAGAAATGATGCGGAACGCGCAGGCGTTCCTGGACGACATGCGCGGAGAGGCAACTCGCGAGACCGCCTGCGACCCGGAGATAGTCGTGCGCGACGGGGCCCCTCACGAGATCATCCTCGACGAAGCGGCATCGTGGGGCGCGGACCTCATCGTCATGGGCAAACTGGGCCGCCGTGGAATCTCCCACATCCTCCTCGGCAGCGTGGCGGAGCGGGTCATCGAGTTCGCCGAAATCCCGGTGCTCGTGGTGAAGTAAGGAGCCCAAGTCCCATATGGCCGCCGGTTCCGGGACCGTTCAAAACCCGCCTTGACGTCCAGCATAAAGCGATATACTTTTTGAAGGCGTACAAAACTACAAGGGAGGCCCCAATGCCAAGGACCGTGGTCGAAGATAATAGCCGAATGTCCCTGAGAATCCGCCCGGACGAAAAAGCGCTCTTGATGCGCGCCGTTGCCTACGAACACACGAACCTCACGGATTTCGTGCTCCGAAACGCGCTAGAGGCGGCAAAGGCCGTGATCGCTCAGGCCGAGAGGGTTTTGCTATCAGAGCGTGACAGCCTGCGTGCACTCAATGCCCTGGAGAACCCGCCCCACCCAAATGCGAAACTGCTGGCCGCGGCGCAAGCCTTGCCTCCCATGCCATGACCATTCCTCCTTGGCATGAGGAGCCAATTGCCAGGCGGTATAATCGGAAAGCGTTTGATTGCGGTGACGCTGTGTTAAACGATTTCTTGCGCCGACATGCGCGTCAAACGCACGACCGTGGGGGCGCAAAAACTTTCCTTGCGGTCAGGGATGACGATGCATCGTTTGTGCTCGGCTTCTATTCCCTCAGCCCCGCCTCGGTGGAGTTCTCCCGCGCCCCCGATGTCGTTAAACGAGGATTGGCGCGATACGATCTGCCTGTTTTTCGCCTCGGTCGTCTGGCCGTGGATAAATCCATGCAGGGAAGGGACTCGGAGGGCAACTCCTCTTGTCCGCCGGCAGGCGTTGCCTCCGCGCCTCTCAGGAAGTAGGGGGCGTCGCTCTCCTGATCGACGCCAAGAACGACGGCGTAGCCCGCTGGTATGCCGGCTATGGTGCAGTATCGCTCCTGGATGCCCCTCTTTCATTGCTTTTGCCGATGCACACCATCCGAATGGCTCTGGAGTCAGCCGGAAAATTATAATTCACCTTGCCCTGACGCAAAAACCACATGGGCAGATTGCGTCATGCCGGAAATCAACACCTACAGGAATCCCTCAATGCCCATACCTCTAACCTCCGCCCCCAAAACCGAGGAATCCAACATCCACCGCGAGCCCATCGCCGACGCCCAATGGCGCGCCATTTTCCTCTCTCTGCACCACGAGTTGGAAGCCTTGCCCACCGCGTCCCTCACGGAGGCCCGCCGCCTCGCGCTGCGCATACGAGAGAACCTCGAGTGGCTCGACGGCTGCATGACGGAGCAGTGCCGCGCGACCTGCCCCGACTGCGAGGATCCCTGCTGCACGGGTCTCAAGGTGTTCTTCAACCGAACGGACCTGCTCTATATCCTGGCATCGGGCGAGGAGACGCCCCCCGGCCAGACCCGCGACCACGCAACGGGCGCGTGCCGCTACCTCACGCCTTCGGGCTGCACCCTGCCCCGCACCCGCCGCCCCTACGTCTGCGTTTGGTTCCTCTGCGACCCGCAAATGGAGCTTCTCCAGCAAGAATCCGGCGCCTTCCAAAGACGCTTCATCGGCGCGTTGCAGGACATCCGCGCCTGCCGCTTGCAGCTAGAAGCCCTGTATGAAGCAAATGCAGGCCCATCCGCCTGAGCCATTCCACGGCAAAGCGTCTCACACAAAAATAGCGAGGCCCCGGAGGAAAACTCCCCCGGGGCCTTGCAACAATCCTTATCGTGGCGCCAAACGCTCGCCGGGGAAATTGGCGGCTCCCCCGGCGCATCACGGCCTATGCGCAATTTCCCGCGCTCCGCGCCTTTGTTCTTTTACTAACTCGCGATTTCAACTTCAGGCTGCGCCTGCTCCATGGACGTCTCTTCTGCGGTCGCAAGCGACAGAGCGTATTTTTCCTTCACCCTGACCAGATAGATCACCAGCGGTCTGTAGGCAAGGTGCGCCCACTTCGCGAACGGCACTTCGAGGACCAGCATCGGGATGGCCACCATCATATGGATGACGTAAATGGCGTAAGTCGGGAAAGGCCAATCCAGCAGGCGGGTGAAGTGAATGAAGATGCCCGTCATGGTGGTCAGCTGCAACAGGATGAGGAACATCCAGTCCGTCGGGTGGGAATACTTGTAAACCGGCTTGCTCTTCTTCAGGCGGCCAATGATGGCGTACGTCGTGCCATACATAATGGCGAACGTGGAGTAGTAGCCAATCAAGCGGATCGGGTTCCAGATCGGATACTCCGGCCAGTCACGCTGGAACTTGATGCCCTCAATGCCCACACGGTCGAGGTACAAACCGTTTATGAGCACGACGACCATCAGGAACACAGAGGCGTATCCGGTCATTATCATCAAGTGGACGAACCATTGCATCCTGTCCGTGCACTTTCCGAAGCGCTTCTGAGTGAGCAGGTGAATGACAAGCTCTTTCGCCTCGCTCATATACATGCTGAATGGAACTTTTGACGCCAGGTCTCCCATAATCAACTTAAAACATCTGGCGGCGTTCGACAGGAGCAGGAACGATAGAATGCCGGCCATGCCGAGGTCGGCCATTTCCACGTATTCCGAGGGCCACACGGAGTTGAGGGCGGCGTGCTCCCAGTTCGGCTTCCCGTGGAAAAGCAAAAGCCCGAGGCCGACAAAGATCGCCACGGCGGCAATGGCCATGATCTCGAATTTTTCGGACGTATAGAACTTGCGGGCGAAACCGGTCCAGTCGTAGTTGGCGGTGAGATAGCGGCGGAGGGCCATCATCGTTTCGCCAGGCTCGGCCCCGCGCGGGCATTTCACTGAACAGTCGCCGCAATAGTAGCACAGCCAAGGCTCGGGAGAGGTCAATATCTTGTCTTTCATCCCCAACTGGGCGTAGCGGACGAACTTCCGGGGGAATGCATTGTCGGAAGTCGAAAGCGGGCACGTGCCGGTGCAATTCCCGCAGTTGTAGCACATATTGGCGTCCTGCAATCCAAACGCCTTCAGATCTTTCATAAGATCGGGATCAACCCTGACGCTCATTGTTTCCTCCCTAATCCATTAGTCTATTGGCGCCCCGTTGCGGAGCCCCCTCCATCTGAAAAAGCGCGCCCCGGCCGCGCGCAAGCGACCTGCAGCCGGGGCGGTGTACGGCTTAAAGCTTATATTTAGTAGCCCTTGTAAGGATTGGGGCCGATTTCCGCGAGCCGCTCGGCAAAGCCGTCGAGCAACGCGGGAAGCTTGTCGTAATCGGTGATCGAGATGGTCTCGAACTTCACGCGGTCGGACTCAAGCGCCAGACGGTCGAGGGTTTCCTTGACCTTGCTCAAGCGGATGTTGGCGAGTTCGCTGCCCTTCATAAAGTGGCACTGGTAATTGTCGCCATGCTGGCACCCGAGCAGGATGATTCCGTCGATGCCCTTGGAGAGAGCGTCGGCGATCCAGACGAGGTTGAGGGAGCCAAGGCAGCGCAGGGGCGCGAAGCGCACCCAGGCGTTGTACTTCATCCTGCGCAGGCCCATCATGTCGACGGCCGGGTAGGCGTCGTTTTCACAGGTGAGCACCAGGATGCGCGGCTTCTCGTCGTATTCTTCCGGGACCTCGACGGCTTTGATCATATCGCCAATCATGCCGACCGAGTAATTCTTGAAGGAGATGATGCGCTCCGGACATGCGCCCATGCAGGTTCCGCAGCGGCGGCAGCGCGTGGGCTGGGGCAGCGGATTGCCCTTTTCATCCTCGTTGATGGCGCCGAAGGGGCACTCTTCCGTGCACCGCTTGCACTGTGTACAGCGCTGCATGAAGAATTCGGGATAACTGAGGTCGCCCGAGCGGGGATGCACCGCCGCGCCGTGCATAGTGAGTTCGACGCATTGGATGGCCTTGAGGGCCGCGCCCGTCGCATCCTCCTTGGCCTGATCCACGCCCATCGTGCGCCGCACGCAACCGGCGGCGTAAATACCCGTGCGCCGTGTTTCATAAGGGAAGCAGATGAAGTGGGAATCGGGGAAGCCGTATTTGAGACCGGGAAGCTCCGGACCCTGGCGGTATTCAAGGTTGAGAATGTCGGACTTCAGGATGGCGTCGGCGGGCGTCGGGGGCTCGTCCTTCTTCTCCTCGCCTTCCTTCACTTCCTTAGCCTTCACGTCATCGCCGAAAGCGGTCATCGGGACCATGCCGGTCGCGAGCACCACCATGTCGAGCCCATCGAGGAGCACCTTTTCGCCGAGCAGGTCATCGGTGGCTTCCACGCTGAGCGACATTCCCCCGGCGTGAACTTCCGCATCCTGGCTGCGCACGAAAATGATTCCATCCTTCTGAGCCTTGCGGTAGAAATCTTCCGCCTGTCCAGGCGTCCGCATTTCCTTGTAGACCACGAACACGTCCGCATTCGGGTCCTGCGCCTTCACTTCGCACGCCTGCTTGAGAGAGGTCACGCAGCAGATCGAGGAGCAATAAGCAAGATGCTTCGGATCGCGCTGCCCCGCGCAGAGGATGAAGGCGACTTTCTTCGCCGCTCCGCCGTCGCTCGGGCGCGTGATCTTGCCGGAAGCCGCGATCTCCTCGAACTTCACGTTGGTGATGACGTTCGGGGAAGCGCCGTATCCCAGGGAGGCGTCGAGCTTCTCGGGGTCGTAGGGCTGCCAGCCGGCGGCCATGACGACCGCGCCGATTTTGTGCTCTATAGCCGAGTCGCCCTGCCTGATGTCCACCTTGAAGATGCCCGGGCCGCCGGCGATTTTTTCGACTTTCGCGCCCGTATAGACCTTGATCCTGTCGTTCGAGGACACCGCTTTTATTAGGGCGTCGATATCGTTCGCCTTAATATCGGTATAGGGAAAAAGCGCATTTTTCTTGACGCTCTTCTGGAAACCGCCAAGAGCCGCCGCCTTTTCGACAAGGACCGCGGAAGAGCCCGCGTTAGCGACTTCGAGCGCCGCAGTCATGCCCGCTACGCCGCCACCGACGACCAGGATGTCCTTCGAATACTCGTCTTCCGGCTTGTAGGGCTCGGGAAGCTCCATCTTGTTGACCTTGGCCACCGTCATGCGGATGTAATCCTCGGCCATCATCTGGGTGTCTTCCTCTCCGGGCGGCTGCGTCCAGGCCACCTGCTCACGCAGGTTGATGCGCTCCACGATGCAGCCGTCGAAGTTGAACCTGTCGTACATAACGCGCGGGGAACAGGCGCCGATCAGGATGGAGTTCACCCCTTCCTTCTCGATATCCTCTTTAATGATAGCCACCCCTTCCTTGGAGCAGAAGGCGGAATGGCTGCGGCAAAGGGGGATCTTTCCCTCCTTCGCGGCAACACTGCTGAGTTGCTCGATATTGAGAGCCTCACCAAGGCCACATCCTGTGCAAGCATAAAAGGCTAATTTCTTTTCCATTTATTTTACCTCCTCGCGACGGCCTGAATGGCCTTCAGCGCCGCTGACGTGCCGTCCTGAACGGATTCCGAAACAGCCAGGGGAGACCTGGCGCAACCTGCGGCGCAGATGCCCAGTTTGCCGCTCGAAGCCACGAATCCATAATCGTCGTACGCGACCGTGGTAGGAATGGGAGATACGGAGGTGTTGGGCTGCATTCCGGTCGCCAGGACGGCCAAATCGACGGGAATCTCATGGATCTTCCCGGTCATCGTGTTCTCGACGCGAAGAGTGAGGTTATTAGTCGCGTCATCCTGAAAAATCTGAGCCACCTTGCCCTTGAAGAAGATAATGTTCTCGTCTTCTTTTGTGGTCACATAGAAATCTTCGAGCCGGTCGGTCGCGCGGATGTCGATATAGAAGATATAAACCTTGGCGTTGGGATATTGTTCGCGAACGTACCGGGCATGCTTCATGGAAGCCAGACAGCAGATTCCCGAGCAGAAAGGCAGGTGGTTCTCGTCGCGGGAGCCGGCGCACTGAATGAATGCAACCGTTTCCGGCGCCTTGCCGTCCGAGGGCCGTACAATCGCGCCATGGGTCGGACCGTTCGTCGCGGCCAGGCGCTCCATCATCACGTTCGTAATGACATTGGGATACTCACGGAAGCCATAGGAGGTCAACTTGGTCGCGTCATAAGGTTGCCAGCCAGTCGCCCACACGATGGCGCCGACCTTGATCTCCAAAGTCTTCGCCTGCTCGCCCGCGTCGATGGCGTCGTAGGCGCAGGCCGCTTTCACCTTCTCCATCTCGCCTGCATTTCCGGCCAGAGACGGGTCGATGACGTAGCGCATTGGGAAGGCCATATCGTGCGGTAAGTAGGCGGCCTTGATCTTATCCATCCCGTAATTGAACGGGTTGTCTATCTCCATCGTGCATGCTTCGCCGCACTTGCCGCAACAAGTGCAGTTCTCGTTCACATACCGGGGGCTGAGTTTGATGGAGACGTCGTAGTCCCCCACGACGCCCGAAATTTTCTCCACTTCGGCCATCGTGAAAAACTGGATGCTGGGGTTGGTCTTGATTCGGCGGAAGTTGATCTCCAGTCCACAGTAGGGGGGGCACAATTTGGGAAAGTATTGACGAAGCTGGGCGACCCTGCCGCCGAGGTAGGGATTCTTCTCTACGAGGTAGACCTGATATCCCGCTTCGGCTGCTTCGAGCGCGGCGGAAAGGCCGCTCATCCCGCCTCCGACCACCATAATGCTTTGTGTTGCCATGTTTGCCATGCCAATCCTCCTCGGCTGGTTAAAATATACAAAACTCCGAGTTTGAGCGCGATCCCCGGAAATTCCATCCGGTTTGTGCAATGGGCAGAAGCCATGAATCATTAGGGCTCAAGTAGTTCCATGTGCATATATACACAAAGAGAATTGGTCAGGCAAACAAAAAGAAGATAAAAAATTTCAAAAACTTTCTTCCGAAGAACCTCTTTCGCTGACATGCAACAAAACCGTCTCGGCCTGAAAACAAACTCTCGTTGTGAAAAAAAGATCACATATCCCCGCTTTGTCCTTGCAAAGGAAAATAAACTAACATATCATACTACATTCGTAAGGTTTTCACCAGAACCACCGCAAGTGTTTGGGCATAGGGAAAGCGGGCTTTTACTGTTTGGGGAGAAAACGAAGAGCCACAGCGCCAGGGTGGCGAAAATGGAGTGATACGCATGGATGGAAAACAAAACGGAACGAGCAAATGGGTGGAGATCGCTGTAAAGGTCGCACTGTCGCTGGCCGCAACCTTTCCGCTGTATTTTCTTTTCTACATTACTTATCCGGCTTCGATCTTCGCGCTTTACATAATCACCGCCGGCCTTTTTCTGGCTTTCGCTCCATGGGACGACCTTAAGAAAAAATTCCTCTCCTGAGCGCCTCGAAATCATCCGGCGATTGTCCACCGCCGAGACGCCGAGGGCTGGCTGGCCTTGCGCGTCAGCAGAAACACATAGCTACCATCCGCCACATAGCGGAGGTTGTCGAATAAGCGAGGGCTTCCGGTAGGAGTCCTCGCGCCATTTCAACTTCTAGAGCCGATTTCTTGCCCTGATGCAAGCAAACGATCTCTCCGTTTCATCTCACCAATAACCTTCGGGTAACTACCGAAATTTCCACACCCGACCACAATTACGAAATATCATTACTTTAATGAATCAGCACGACAATACTGCATACCCCACTTTTGTTTCCAGCGGATAGCGCCCCACAACGGTTCCCGTTCTCACGCCGCCCCTTCACAGCACCAAAGCCAACCAGCTAATATAAGACGATAAAATCAAGCAGCCTTTTCGCATTGTCTACGCCCTCCGCCCTAACGTCGATATGGTACGCTAGTTGCTCAATTATCACAGACAAGAGCACGCACGGGTTGTCGCGGCAGCGGGTCAACTGGCCCCGGAAGCTGTTGCGAGAGCCCGTTCTGACAAGGTGGGGAGGCAATGGGCTCGATCATACGCATCATCGTGGGGCTGATTATCAGCTTGGCCGGGGTCTTTGAAATCGCCAGCACCCCCTACGCGGGAGCCGCCGCGGTTGTCGTGGGCGGCCTGATAACTCTTGAGGCGATCAACAGGCTGCTGCTCGGCTAAACGCATTACACATAAGCACGTTATCAAGGGAAAGGCGCTGCAAGTGCGCCCCAAGAGGGAGAGCGGCCCGCAGGTTCCACCGTCCGGCAGACTTCGTCTTTAGAGGAGGAAGGAGTCGAACCGCCGGACAGTGGGCCGGGCCGTTCGCCCCCGGGGCGTATCGTCCGACTCCCGCTCCCGTTCATGGGGGGGCGATGCAGGCGCAGGAGGTCCACTAATGACAAATCTTGCGGAAAAACAGACGCAACACAGGACAGAAAAGGCCCTGCATCAGGCGCTGCTGCAACAAGGGTTGCAACAGGGATTTCAGAAGGGTCACCGGCAGGGCGTCCGCGACGGGGAATTGAAGGCGCAGCGGGCCGCGGTGCTTCGGGCGCTGGAGGCGCGTTTTGGCGCGCCATCCACGGAGATGGCCCAAGAGGTGCGAACGATCGAGGAGCCCAAGCTCCTGGATGCGCTGCACGTCAAGGCAGTCACCGCGATCAGCATCGACGAATTCCAAAGAGCGCTGGAAGACCGGCGCTAAACGGCGCGCTCCTTTTCGAGCGACTCCCCCCAATGTTGGCAGCGAGCACTCCGCGCAACAAGAGCCGTTCGGAGGAGCGCGACGTTCCCCCCTTACCGCGTCACTCCATCCGACCTTCGGGATCGACGCAACGCAGCCGCCACTTCTCAAGCTCCACCGCGATGAAGACCACGGAGCTTATCGCCACGCAGTAGAACAGCTCGCTCGCCGAAAGCGGCAGGGTCTTGAAGAACCCCTGCATGAACGGAATATAAATAACAGCTATCTGCAGCACAGCCGTCAGGGCTACCGCCCCGAGCAGTGGTCTGTTCGAGAACAGACCAATCGTGAAGAGCGAGTAGCGGTTTGAGCGGATCGCCATAACATGGGCCATTTGTGCGAAGGTGAGCGTGGTGAAGACCATCGTCTGCCATTGAGGATGGCTCTCCCGCCAATAGACGAATCCCAGGGAAAGCGGCAACGCCGCCATGATGCACCCAACCCAAACGACGTGCCGCGCGAGTCCCCGCCCAAGTATGCTCTCGCTCGGATTGCGGGGAGGATGGCTCATGACGTTGCGCTCCGGAGGCTCGACGCCTAGCGCCAGGGCGGGAAGGCCGTCCGTCACGAGGTTGATCCAGAGGATCTGCAAGGGAAGCAACGGAAGAGGCATCCCGAGAAAGGGCCCGACCACCATCACCAGTATCTCCCCCGAATTAGTCGTTAGAAGGTACTTGATGAATTTTCGTATGTTGTCGTAAATGACCCGGCCTTCCTCGACCGCCGCGACGATAGTGGAGAAGTTGTCGTCGAGGAGGACCATGTCGGCCACTTCCTTCGAGACATCCGTCCCCGTGACCCCCATCGCCACGCCAATGTCCGCCCTCTTGAGAGCTGGGGCATCGTTCACGCCATCCCCCGTCATGGCGACAACGCCCCCATTCTCCTGCAACGCCGCGACAATCTGGAGCTTGTGCTCGGGAGACACACGGGCATAGACCGCCGTCTCCTCCACCAGGGCTGCATCCGGACCGTTCGGGCTTTGGCTCAACTCCTGCCCGGTGACGACCCGCCCCTTCGCGTCTATGCCAAGCTCCCGCGCGATGTAGCGCGCGGTGAGAGGGTGGTCGCCCGTAATCATGACGGGCCTTACGCCAGCCTTCTTGCAGGTTGCGACGGCTTCCGCCGCCTCTTTCCTCGCGGGGTCGATCATTCCCATCATTCCGACGAACACCATATCCGCCTCGAGCGTCGCGGAGGGAGCATCCCCGCCGTCATAGCCAAAGCGCTTGAAGGCAACCCCGAGCACTCGCATGCCGTTTTGAGCCATCCGGTCGTTGCCGGCGCCAATGCGTTTGCGCCATGCATCATCAAGGGGCTTCACCCCCTCCGCCGTCATCACCCAAGCGGCAACTCCGAGCAGGCTGTCGACCGCACCCTTGGTGAAGCAAACATGCTGTCCATCATCGTTGACGCCTGCACCGGAAAGGGAAGCCGCCACCCCTGGAGTTTCCGCGATGCGGTGGACGGTGCTCATCCGTTTACGGTCCGAATCGAACGGAGCCTCGGCCACTCGCGGAAGATCCTTCTCGAGGTCAGTTTTCCACAGCCCCGCGTCGGCCGCCGCGATGACAATGGCTGTTTCCGTCGGGTCGCCGATAGCCTGCCGCGCGCCCGCCCCTTCCCCTCCGCGTCTGAGGACCGCATCGTTGCAGAGCGCGCCGCCCATAAGGAGCAGCGAAACAGCCGGAGGAAGCCGAGGCTCCGCCGCCGCGCCGGAATCTCCCCGCGCCCCCCCGCTGCTTGGCGGCGAAGCGGTCAGGTCGATCCGCTCCCCTGCGGCCTCGAGCATCGTTACAGTCATCTTGTTTTGCGTAAGGGTCCCGGTCTTGTCCGAGCAAATTACGGTGACGGACCCAAGCGTTTCGACGGCGGGAAGCTTCCGTATGAGCGCCTTGCGCTTCAGCATCCGCTGCGCTCCAAGCGCCAGCGCAATGGTCACGACCGCCGGAAGCCCCTCCGGGATGGCCGCAACCGCAAGGCTTATCGCCGTGAGGAATAGCACTTTCAGGTCCCCCCCGCGCGAATAATTGAGCGCGAAGACGATAACGATCAACGCCAGCGCCGCCATGGCCAGCACGCGTCCCAGGTGGTTCAGGCGGCGTTGCAGCGGGGTAAGCTCCGACCCCACCGACTGGATCATCGACGCGATGCGACCAAGCTCCGTATGCATTCCGGTCCCAACCACCACGGCAGCCCCGCGCCCATACGTCGCGACCGTCCCCATGTAAGCCATATTGCGCCGGTCCGCCACCGGCAGATCCGCCACGGAAAGGGCGCCAACGCTCTTTTCGACCGGCTCGGACTCTCCAGTGAGGGCCGCTTCCTGGATTCTCAGGTTGACGCTCTCCACCAGCCTGCAATCCGCGGGAACGAGCCCTCCC
>CALFXO010000095.1 GCA_937958025.1 uncultured Syntrophobacteraceae bacterium | reverse complement strand
CCGGGTTCCGGAACTTTCCGCCCGTGGACGAAAACCAGGTCGTCGATCTTTTGGGACGGATCTCCGCCCTCGTGCTGGCCCGCCCGGACATCATGGAAATGGACCTCAATCCGGTGATCGCGGCCGCCTCCGGGATGGTGGTGCTCGACGCGAGAATTGTAATGGATGGTTCAAACCATTGAAATACGATCCGCCGCCGAGGCCCCGGCGCACTCCCCTCGGGGAGGCGGCGAGGCCCGCCGGCCGGGTCGCGGCGTTATCTCCATCGGGGCTCTCCTCTACTCAGACTCTGCAACACGATTTCCTTTCCCCACTCAATCGCCCCTCCGTCCATCCGGCAGGAACCGGAATTTTCAACCAACCGGCCCATCCATGAAGTTCGGACAGGGGCAATGAAACTTCAACCGCTCCGGCGCCGGCCTGGCTTCAGGCCGCTTGGCGCGCGGGCTGGAAAGGGTCCCATTCGCGTGAAGGAAGTTGCCATGCAAACGGAACACAACAACGCCTTCGCGGCCTGCCGGGGGAAGCTCCTCATCTGTTGCGGAGTGGCTTTCATGTGCTATTTCGCGTCTTACATGCGCCTGCCGGTGGCGCCGCTCTACGCCCGGTCGCTCGGGGCGGACGCCTCGCAGGTGGGAGCCGTCAACGCGGCCTTTTTCATCACGGCGGGTCTGCTTTCGTTTCCGCTCGGCCTCGTCTCCGACCTCTGGGGAAGGAAGCGCATGGCCGCCGCAGGCCTGACGATAATCGCCGCCGCGACGTTCCTCCTCTGTTTCAGCAGGACTCCACTCCAGATGGCGCTCATCCACCTTTTTCTCGGCATCGGGCTCGCCGCCTTCGGTCCCACCACGATGTCCCTTGTGGCGGATATTTCCCCTCCGTCGCACCTCGGGCGATCATACGGCTGGTATACGACGGCGCTCTACGGAGGAATGAGCCTGGGGCCGGCGGCGGGCGGATTCGTCGCCAAGGCGATGGGATTTCCGAGCACATTTTTCATAGCGGCTTGCATCGTTCTCGCAACTCTTGGAATGGTGGTCTTTTTCCTGCCCCGCCCCGTCCACGTGCGGGCCGCGGGAGGGAAAAGCCTCTCCCGCGCCGCTCGGGAGCTTTTGCACAACCGCCCGCTGGTCGCCTGCCTCGCAGCGACCCTCGGGGGATGCTTCGCCCTCGGCGCATTCATCACCTTCATTCCCCTCCACGCCCAGGAACTGGGGCTCGACATGGGGTGGATAGGATTTATCTTCTCCGCGCAGGGCGTCAGCAACGCGCTTTCCCGCATCCCTTTCGGGCGCCTGAGCGACAGGGTCGAGCGGCGCGAAGGGCTCATCGTCATCGGGGGCGTGATTTTATCGTTTTCCATGGCGGGGTTTGCGATCGCCCGCGAACCGACGCTCTTCATCCTCTTCGCGTTAACCCTCGGGGTCGGAATGGGGCTCGCCTTCACCTCCATCGGGGCGTTGATCGCGGAGGTCACAGCCGAGGAGTTTCGGGGATTTGCAATGGGCGGCTATAACACCTGCATCTACGTCGGGATGATGCTGAGTTCGGCCATCATGGGACCCGTGATCGAAAAAGCGGGCTTCCCCGGAGGATTCCTTTGCTCCGCGGTTGTGAACCTTTTTATTATCGGCGTTTTCTATTTCCTCGTCATGCCTCAGACAGCCGAGGCGCAGGCATGACAGGCCGGAACGCGGGAGAAACCGATGCGATGAAACGTCACCGAATGTTTACAGGTTTAGGACGCCTTAGTATTGACAATCATGGCAAAATGGCGTCTATTACGCTTTTGTCGGCTCTTTGAAGGGCTAAAGAACCAAAGCCGGATTTCGCGCTCCGGCAATATATCGGCAACTGTCAATTATCATTAATAGAATCGAGGAGAACAGAATGGATTTATTTGTCGGTGTTGCATATGCGGCGGAAGCATTGGCTCAGGACGGGGCGGCCGGTTCGCCCCCGGGGGGATTTCTCGGCAGCCCGCTTTTCATACTCATCCCCATGTTCGCCATCTTCTACTTTCTTCTCATCCGTCCGCAGCAGAAAAAACAGAAAGAACACCGCGACATGTTGGGCAAGCTGCAACGGGGTGACGTAGTAGTCACTCAGGGCGGGTTGCAGGGCAAGATCACCGGCCTGGCGGAAGACGTGGCCACCGTGGAAATAGCTGACAAGGTGCGGGTGAAGATCCAGCGCGGCTACATTGTCGGAGTCGTGTCCAAGGGCGAGCCGGTTTCGGAGTAGGCTGACGCTCTGGCGGAGCGGGGCGCCGAAACGGTCCCTGGCATTCGCGCTCAGACTGAAGACTAAAGTGCGGACCAGACGCCTTTGCGCCAGTATGGCCGGGAGGGAGCAATTTGAAGAATCTCAAGTGGCGTGCGATTTGTATCGCTGCCGTCTTTCTGGTGGCGGCGATTTATCTTATTCCCAGCTTCAACCCCGTCTTGCCCTCATGGTGGCTAAAAATTCTACCCAAGGATAAAATCCATCTCGGGCTCGACTTGCAGGGAGGAATGCACCTCATCCTCGAGGTGCAGGTGGACAAGGCCGTGGAGAACACAGTGGAGCGGCTCTCCGAGGATATCAAGGAGGAGCTGCGAAGCGCCAATATCCGCTTCCGCAAAGTGGAAAAGACGGACGGTTGGAATATCGATATCGAGTTGGCCGATGCGCAGCAATATAGCGACATGAAAGCTGTCATGGAAAAGCGGTTCCCGATCCTCGAGCCGGCGACCGCGGAAAATGCAGCAGCGGAAGGCAGCGTGCAGGCGCGCTACAAGGTTTCCGACAAGGAAGTGGAGAACATCCGCAAGATGGCCGCCGATCAGGCCCTCGGCACCATCCGTAACCGGATTGACCAGTTCGGCGTGAGCGAGCCCGATATCCGCCCGGCGGGAGACAACCGCATCCAGGTGCAGCTCCCCGGCATCAAAGACCCGCAGCGCGCCGTGGCGCTGATTGGCAAGACGGCTCTTCTCGAGTTCAAGATGGTGAGCGACGACGCGACCCTCCAGGACGCCAAGTCGGGCCGACTGCCCGTCGGAGAGAAGATCTATCCGATGAAGCGCGTCAATCAGGCCACCGGACAGGCGTCGGAAAGCCAGATCGTCCTGAAGGACCGGACGCTCATGACCGGCGAATACATCACGGACGCCCGGGTCGGCCTCGATACGCAGCATAACGCGCCCTATGTGGCGCTGGAATTCAATCCGCAGGGCGCGCGCCTCTTCGAGCGCATCACGGAAGCCAACGTGAAGAAGCAGCTCGCGATCGTCCTCGACGGCACGGTGTATTCGGCCCCGGTCATCCAGGAGAAGATCGGCGGCGGGCATGCCAGCATCACCGGGTCGTTCACCGACCAGGAGGCGCACGACCTGGCCATCGTGCTGCGCGCCGGGTCCCTGCCCGCCCCAGTCAGCATCCTCGAGCAGCGGACGGTCGGCCCATCCCTCGGCCAGGACTCCATCCGGGCGGGCCTAATGTCGGCGCTCATGGGCGGCCTCGCGACCGTCATTTTCATGCTGATGTATTACAAAATGTCCGGCATCATCGCCAATGTAGCGCTGATCCTCAATATTCCGTTGATTCTCGCGGCCCTTGCGGCTTTCAACGCCACGCTGACGCTTCCCGGCATTGCGGGCATCATCCTCTCCGTCGGCATGGCGGTCGACGCCAACGTGCTCATATTCGAGCGCATCCGCGAGGAGCTGAGGATCGGCAAGACGCCTCACGCCGCCCTCGACACGGGGTACAGCAGGGCGACCCTGACCATTATCGACTCCAACGTCACGACGCTGATAGCCGCCGTGGTGCTTTTCCAGTTCGGAACAGGTCCCGTCCGGGGATTCGCCATCACGCTGACCATCGGCATCATCATCAGCATGTTCACGGCCATATTCATGACGCGGGTGGTCTTCGACTATCTGCTGGCCGAACGCCGCATGCGGACCATCAGCATATAATCGCCGACAGAGGAGGCAGGACAGATTCCAATGGAATGGATCAGACCCGATATCAATCTTGATTTCGTGGGGATGCGCTTCAAGGCGTTTCTCTTCTCACTCATCCTCATCGTCCTGGGGATGGCCGTGCTGGCTTACCGCGGCGGGCTTAACCTGGGCGTGGATTTCGCGGGCGGCACGCTCATCCAGGTGAAGTTCAAGGACAAGGCGACCCCCGACCAGATACGCACCGCGATGGCCAACGTGGGCGTCGCCCAGAGCGCCGTGCAGCAGGTGGGAGCGTCGTCTGACAATGAGTTCCTCATCCGCACCGAGGTTTCCACATCGGAAGTAGAAAACTTCTCGCAGAAAATATCCGAAGACCTGACCAAGGCTTTCGGGGAAGGCAACGTGACCATTCGGCGGGTGGAGACGGTCGGCCCTAAGGTGGGCGGCGACCTGCGGCAGAAAGCCCTCTTTGCCATCTACTACGCGCTGCTCTTCATATCCATCTATATTTCCGGCAGGTTCGAGATGAAGTGGGGATCGAGCGCCATTATGGCGGCGGTCCTGCTGGTCGGCGTGTATCTTCTCGAAGCTGTCGGCATGCCCGCGGTGTATCTCATCTTCGGGGCGCTTGTGGTCACCCTGGCGCTCTCCTGGGTGCTCAAGCTCCCTTACGCCCTCGCAGCCGTGGTCGCGCTTGTCCACGACGTTCTCATAACCGTCGGGGCCTTCGCCCTGACAAACAGGGAATTCAGCCTCGAGGTCCTCGCGGCCCTACTCACCCTCACGGGTTACTCGCTGAACGACACCATCGTCGTCTTCGACCGCATCCGGGAGAACATTCCGAAGACGCGGCGCGAAGGACTCGCCCATGTCATCAATTCGAGCATCAACCAGACGCTCAGCCGGACCATCCTCACCAGCGGCGCCACGCTCCTCTCGGTGGTCTGCCTCTTCGTCTTCGGAGGGGCAGTCATCCATGACTTTTCGTTTGCCCTGCTGGTCGGAATCGTAACCGGGACCTATTCGTCGATATTCGTAGCAAGCCCGCTCCTCATTCTCTATGAGGACTGGACGCGGAAAAAACCCGCGGCCAAGAAGGCCTGACCACCGCGCAAAAAGGGCCGAGGCCGATCGCACATCTTACGATCAGCCTCGGCTTTTCCTGTTTCCGCCTTCCAAAGCCTTACGTCGTCATAAAATTTTTCCGGAGAGAAGCTTCAAACGTCTGCCACGGGAATCGTGTTCCGGGGCAGTCCGTATGGGCCCCCGGCGCCTGCCGATGGCCTATGATGTTGCCCGGCGGTATCTTGTAGTATTTGGCGAGCGTGGCCACAAGCAGCGAAGCTGTGTGGAGCTGCGCCTGCGACGGCAGGTCGTTGTTGAAGTTGCCGACAAGGGAGACCCCTATGCCGACGTGGTTCATGCCGCCCGCCTTGCAGTGGGCTCCGTCTTCCTGCTTGACCCACCTGGGGGCGACCTCGAGCTGGCCATTGCCCTTCCCCAACGAACCGTTATCCACCAGAAAATGGTAGCCAAGCCCGTCGATGAAGCCCCTGTCGCGGTGCGCCTGGTCGATGGTGATGGCCTTGCCGGTCTCTCCCGCCGTATGGTGGACCACGATATACTGCCACTTATCGTTGCGATAGACCGGAACGATGTTCTTATACTGCTTGGGGTGCGGGATGAGCAACTCCCGTCCGGGGCAGATCGCCTCGCCGGGCTTCAGGCTGTTGGCCAGGTAGATTTCCTTTTCGCTCACCCCATAGGTTTGCGCCAGACGCGGAACGCTCTCCATGGGCGCGGCCTCGTGGACGAAATATCCCTCCGGCGCTACGATGTGTTTCGCTGGAGCCGTGGAGCAAACGCTCCTCTTCCCGTTCGCGGCTCCCGCGCCGCTCGCCGCTCCCGCAGGAGGCGCGGTGGAAGCCTTCGGATAGCCGCACGCATTATATGCCACGTACTGCTTGTCCAAACTGCATCCGGACAGAAACGCAAGGGCAGCCCCTTTCATTCCAAGCGAAAGGAACCATCTTCGAGTGCAATCATTATCGCTCAGACTCACAGGCTCTCCTCCTCCATAGCGCGACGTCGAATGCGCCGCATGAAAAGCCCCTTTGGAACAAACCACCGATTGCTGAATCGCTCTATTTTTTTTGTGTGAAACCCGACTATACGATTGTCTTTTTGCGCGTTGCCCCATGTTTCCGGCTATTGTGATAACCTTGCATGGCGCTGTCAAGCATTTTTCACATCCCTGCAGGGTGCAAGTTGCCTGTCGGCGCTTGCAGCACATAAATTGCCCGGCTCATTGGGGGAGAAGGGAGGGGAGCCAATGAGACGGTTGGAGGCGCCACAGGAGATGCCGAAGGCCAGTTCCGGGGGAGCATTGCCCGGGGGGGACTCTAAAATTCCCATCGGGCTCCGACGTTCACTGATTGGCTTGCATAATCTCCCCTGCCAACCTCGGCGTTGTAGTCGAGCTGAAGCTCGAGGCGCTTTCCGGTCCAAAGGGTCAGGCGGCCTCCCACCACTGCATAGTCTCTTTCAGGATCGTCGGTCTTATAAGAGACGACCGCTCCCCCTTCCGCGAACCTGGCATTGAGGGTTTGTCCGTCGTTTGAAAATTCGTGCTGATAGAGGGTGTAGAGCTGTGGAGCAACTGCGAGGGATCGCCACTTGAAAGGATAAACAATCCTGGCGCCCAAGCCGGTTTTGAGGGATTCAACGCTCTGACTCGAAACCTCCAGACCAGCGGGACCGTCTTCCGTGTAGCCGTCAATCCACAGGCTGGAATAGGCCACGGATGCGAGGGGGGTCAACACGAGGTTTTTTGCGTGAACGTCATAGCCGGCCTCTCCGTAAGCACTTAGCTGGTGGCCCACCGGAGAGCTTTGTGCAGAGCCTGAGAAATCGCCTATGGTCAATTTTCGCTCAAGATCGTAAAAATTCACCGCATACCCGAGGGAGCCGAAAAGATAGAAGGGCTTAGTCAGGTAGGCCAAATAGCCCGTGATCGGCCAGGTGTTTCCTTCCACTCCACCCCCTGATCCAGCATAGTCCAGATCGGTGTAAGCGTAGCCGGTCGCGAGCCCCACCAGAAGGGAGTTAGACAATCGGTAATCGAGCCCCGCAGTGAAGCCGCTTGTTGTAAATTCAAAACCTGTCTGGCTTGCCGACGATTCATGATCGCCAAAAGTCGCGACGGGCTGAACGAACAAACCCCAACGGTTGCCGGAAGCTTCTTGATTCTCCTCTGTCAGGAGACCGGCCAGGTCCGAAGAGTTATATGCAAGCATTGGCTTCCCAGCTTCTTCTGAGAGCGCACGAGAAGCGCTGCCCTGTAGTCCTTGAGCCAAGGTTGTCCCTCCGGCTCCAAGCCTCAGGTCAGTGATCCTTCTGGAAATGCTGCTCAAAAAGAGATCTGAGCCAGCAAAGCCCATCACCGGGAGCGCGGAAGCTTTCTCTGGAGAAAGCTGCTGATAGGCATCGGCTACGGCGGCGTTGCTTTGGAGGTTGTCGATGGTGGACAAGACTGTATTCAGATCTCCGGAGGCTGTAGTCGCCACGCTGTTCAGCATGTTGGCGGTCGCCTGCTGATTGGGTGTGAGTGCGAGCTCCGGATTGGCGTAGTCGCGAAGAACGAGCAGGTCGAAGCTGTCGGCGTTGTAAACCGGCTGCCACACCAGTGTGGGGGTGATGCGAGCGTTGGCCAGGGTGGAGAAGGTTCCCGACACTCCCCCGGAAGCATTGACCACGCCCGCGAAGACCTGGTTGGCCGCCGGGATGTAGTTGCCTGTCAGGGAGGGTTTCACGACGCCGTTCAAAACCGCCGCGCCCGGGTTTCCGCTCACGGCGACGCGGTCATAACTCGTGGGAGAAGCCACTTCTATTTCCAGGACGCCAGTTTCCGTCTGTGTATAACTGCCGACGACGGACAAGACGCCGATCGACCCGCCCGGCGCCACGACGCCGCTATTGCTGAAGTCGCCCACTATCGAGCCGTGGCCGCTCACGGTTCCATTGGCGTTGTTAAGCAATGGGCCGCTTCCCGCCATGACCCCGTCCACCACCATGTCGCCCTGATTGTCCAGGCCGCGTCCGTTCAGCGTGACCGTACGGCCTTCGGGGATGTTCAGCGCCGAGTAATTCTCCAAACCGTTCTCCGCGGTGAAATCCGCATTGAAGTGCACGGCGCCGTAATTGAGCAGCCGTCCGTTGAATGCCCCCCCCTGGTAGTTGAATTCCCCCCTGTTCTCGAGGCTGCCCACCACCTTTCCACCAAACTGGTTGAAATTGGCCACGTTCAGGCTGCCGCCGGACTGGATGAAAGTCCCGCCGGTGGTAAGGTAAACTGTCCCGGCAAAGAGATTGCCTTCTTCCAGATCGTAGACCCCGACATACCCGGAAAAACCACTGACGTATAGGTTGTTCTGCACGGTGTTGGAGCCGCCGGTTTGCACGAATGCTCCGCTCCCAAACACGCCGACAAGCTCATTCTCCGCTTCCAGGACGCCACCCTGGAGGCTGTATCTGGCGCCATTGATCGCATCATCGATGGAGGTCGCCCGGTTGCTGTTTGAGGCGCTTGCTTCACTGCTGCCAGAAGCGCTGGACGGCCCACCAGCATCTGAGAGCCGCGTCATGCCGCTTTCCGTTGACACAGCCGGTTCAGTGGTCGCAACTCCTTCCTCCGCAGTCTGCTGGTAGTCAAATCCCACGTTTTGCCAGCTGCATCCGCCCGAGTTCGCCGAGCTAGAGCCGCTACTGCTTCCACTGCCTGAGCTGCCGCTGCTGCTTCCGCCACCACCGCCGATGCCCCCAGTGTCGATGACGCCCCCACCACCGGAGAAAACAACCGGCGCAAAACCGCCAAGAATCAAACCACTGGATTCAAGCACGTAGACTCTGTCCAGCAAAGCACCGTGGCCGTTCGTATAGTCATTGGCATTGTAGTAGTCGCCGACGTTGAGGACGCCCACTTTGCTGCTTCCGCCTGTCTGGTTGAATGCACCGGTCCCGGAATTGCCGATAAAGAGCTGCTGCGCCTGCAGCTCTCCACCCTGGAGGTTGTAGACCCCGCTGCTCCCGTGATAGGACCCCACGTAAAGGGTTTCGCGAGCGGTATTGGAGCCTCCAGCCTGCGTGAAGACCCCATCGCCGTCGTAACCGATGAACTGGCTGTCTGCGTTGAGGCTGCCCCCGCTGAGCGTGTATGCGCCCTCGCTTCCGGAATGGCGCCCCAGGTGCAGACTGTCCGTCACATAGTTGGAGCCTCCGCTCTGCATGAAAACGCCGATGCCGGAATCCCCTATCATTTCCATGCCATAGTCTACTATATCAGGCTTACTGAGCGTGTAGGAGTCTCCACCATCGATTGTAAGAGTTTGTGCGAGACAATCGCTAGAGGCCCATGGACATCCAAGGAAAAGGGCAATCCACAAGAGGCCCCAAAGCAGCACACTCCTCGTTCTAGCAAAGATCATTTTCACTGTCTCCTCAAAGTTGTTAGCTGACCCCACTAGGCCAGCTCTATCCCCTTCTCTCCTCCCAATCACCGTGTCGCGGCGCGGAAAAAGGAGGGAATGGATGCTTATACAAGAAATAGGCAGATATATGAATAATTTAGTAACATATTTACAGTAAAGTTAATCTATGTATTGTAGGCTATGGTGCTAGCACCAAAATGTCAAGGATAAAGCTCCTGCATTATAGGGAGCAAATGGAATGTCCACACTTATAGCACATGGATTGTCCAGTACTTATCAGGGGCGCAAGGAGGTGGGTGATGAGGCGGGCAACTCCCGGCGACATCGCTGGCCCAAAGCCTTCCGGGGCTCATCCACCGCTATCGGGGCCAAGGATGAAAACCAAGCTTGGTCAAATCGTCTCCCATCCTATACAATACAATTACAATACAATGGGGTCATTGCGGCGCGGAGGCGATGCAGACGCATGAATAGAAACCAAAACATCGGAGTGCGAGAAGAATGAAGGGGATCAGACGCTTGGGGGTTATCGCCGGGGTGTTGGCGCGGCACGGCTTTGGAGACATCGTGGACCGCATCTTCACCAGGCGGGAGGAGAAGCCCAGGGATGCGGGCGACAAAGACGCGATCACCCTGCCGGGCCTCCCCTCCCCTGCCCGTCTCCGGATGATTCTCGAAGAGCTCGGGCCGAGCTTCATCAAATTGGGGCAGTTGATGAGCACGCGCGCGGATATTTTCCCCCCCGAATACATCGACGAACTCATCAAGCTTCAGGATAGCGTCACCCCCGTGCCCGTCGCCGACGTCAGGGCGATCGTCGAAAGAGAGCTGCGCCGCAAGGTTGCGAAGATTTTCGCCGCCTTCGACGAGGCGCCCCTTGCGGCCGCCTCCGTGGCCCAAGTGCACGTCGCTAAGCTCTTTACGGGAGAAAAAGTAGCCGTCAAGGTGATCCGGCCCGGCATTGCCAAGAAGATCCGCGAAGACATCAGTCTCATGTACTATATGGCGGACCGCATCGAGCGGGCTTTCGAGATAAGCCGGATGCTGGGGCTCACGAACATCGTCCGGGAGTTCGAGCGGACGATATTCCGGGAGCTCGATATGTACATCGAGGCGGGAAACATCGAGAAATTCGGCGCAAATTTTAAGAAGGACAAGGAAATCCGCATCCCCGCCGTCCATTGGGAGTACACCTCCAAGTCTGTGTTGGTGATGGAATTCATGGACGGGGTCAAGATGGACGAGGTCGAAAAGATACGGGCGATGGGCATAGACCCCAAGGAGATAGCCCTGATCGGCCTGCGCTCCTTCTCCAGGCAGTTGATGGAATTTGGATTTTTCCACGCGGACCCCCACCCGGGGAACACCATCGTGATGCGCGACGGCTGCGTGGGGCTGGTCGATTTCGGGATAACGGGATACCTGGACGACGAAACGATGCGTCACATCGCCAATATCTTCCTGGGCTACGCGGAGCACGACTACGACATGGTCATGGACGCGCTGCTGGGGGCCGGGCTGATCCACGAGGAGGGAATGGACCTCGCGGAATTCCGCACCGATCTCAAGGACATGAGCGAATCATTTTACGGACGGTCGCTCCAGTACATATCGGTGGTGGACGTGTACGACCAGATCATCCAACTGGTGCTCAAGCACCGGGTCCGGCTGCCGCGAAACCTGTTGCTGCTCCTCAAGACTTTCATCCAGACGGAGGCGCTCGGGAAAATCCTCGGAAGCGATGCGAGCCTCCTGGAAATCACCCGCCCCTACGCCAAGAGGCTCCTGGAGCGCAGCTACGACCCGCGCAAGCTCTTCATGGGCCTTGACAGGGAAGCTCGCGCCATGGGCGTTCATATGAAGAGCATGCCAAAGCTCGTCCACGACATCCTGAAGCGGACGGCGGCGGGAAAACAGCGGGTGGAGGTCCGGCACAGCGGTTTCGAGCGCCTCGACGAGCGCATTGAAAAGGGGGCGAACCGCCTGACCGTCGGCATGGTCATATCGGCTTCACTCCTTGCCGCGGCGCTTGTGCTCAACGCATCGGGAAACACCTCGCTCCCGGCATTCGTCCTCGGCTCGACGCCTGTCTCGATCGGAGCGTTGCTTGGGCTCGCCGGTTACGTAATAGCCACGATCCTTGGAGCATGGCTCATCATCTCCATCCACCGGTCGGGGAAAATGTGAGGGGCGTAATGTTTTCGTCCCGGTTTATGCGGCAAGAAATCCATTTACTTTGCCGCCGAAATCGGTACACTGATCGGCGAAAATTCTAAGCGCAAATCCATTCGGTCAACCATGACAACAAAGTCCATATGATGACGCCTCCAGAGCGCCTCTCAGGGCGCCCGGGAGCATTCGTCGGGTGAAGGAAAGGAGCCTGGAACAGCATATGGGTATGGACGTCAGTATCATCAACCCCTTTTTAGCCGCCGCGGTGAATGTCCTCAAGACGATGGCGCGGCTGGACCCTAAACCCGGCAAGCCATTCCTCAAGAAAGACCAGACGGCGTTTGGAGACGTATCGGCCATCATCGGGATCACCGGCGCGGCCCAAGGCTCCATGTCGCTCACCTTCAGCGAGCCGTGCATCAAGGTTATCGTGTCCAACCTCATCGGGATAAAGGTGGAGGACATCAACGACGAGGTGAAGGACGCCGTGGGAGAACTGACGAACATGATCTGCGGCGACGCGCGCCGCCGCCTGGGAGAGCAGGGTTTTACGCTTCAGGCGGGCATCCCTACCATTGTGTCCGGTAAAAACCACATGATAACGCATATCCACAAAGGGCCGTGCCTCGCCGTGCCCTTCGAGACAGCTAACGGTGGATTCGTCGTGGAGGTGGCATTCAACACCTAGCCGGCGGCCCCAGGCGTTTTCGAGCGGAACTCCGGGAGGGCCGCCGGCAGCGCGAATTGCCGAAAGTTACTCGGCCGCCTGTTCGGAGGGCTTCCTTGAGATGCGGGAGCGGAAAAACCACGCCGCAGCGGCTAGAAGGAGCGCCACGACGACGACGTCCGCCTGGTGGGAGTACTTCTGGACGACTTCCCAGTGTTCGCGCAGCTTCATGCCCACCGCCAGCAGGAGGGAGTTCCAAAGAGTGGCTCCAATGAGCGTCGCGGCCAGGAACGAGCGCAGGGGCATCCTGCCCGTCCCCGCCGGGATGGATATCAGGTGCCGTATGACAGGTATGAACCGGCTCACGAAGATCACCCAGACGCCGCTCCGACGGTGGAAGAAGCGCTCCGTCAGCTCCAGGTCCTCCCGGTCGAGCAGGAGATACTTTCCAACCCGCAGCACGACGGGCTTTCCGCCATAATACCCCATCACGTAGGAGATGACCGAGCCTATGAGCGATCCCAGGCTGGTCACGGCTATTGCCGGCCAGAGGCTCCATTTGCCGTCAGCCACAAGGAAACCCACAAAAGGCATGACGGCTTCGCTGGGAATGGGGGCTATCATGCTCTCGAGGGCCATCAGCAACCCCGCGCCGAAATAGCCTGTCGCATCGAGACACTTTATCGCATATTCGCTAATCACTTCAGTTATCATTCCGCATCCGCTCCCTGCAAGTAGTGACGTTCCCGGTCCCAAAGAGGCCCCGCTCCGGCCTGCCGCCGGACGCGAGCTTTCTCCTGCTTTTTACAACCAAAGGAGCAAAAGGGCAAATCAAAGCGACGTTGCGTCCGCCGCCTGCCCGCAAAACATTTTTCCATGATTCCACCGCCCTGGCAAGACGCCTCTTCCTTGAGAGCTGGGATCACATCATAGGCTCCATCCTCCAATAACTCACGTTCAAACCGGCCAAACACCGATGAGGTCCAATTTGAAATTGCCGGGACAAGCTTTGAGCGCCTTGCAACTTCGGCAGGCAAATGTTAAGGTTTTTTCATATCGTGGCGCCTTCTGAAAACAGAGACCCCTAAGGCCGTCGGATGAATCAATGAGTCGGAGAGCATTTCCCATTTCCACCGGATTTTTGTGCCTGTGCGCCGTTTTTTCAGGAGGTTGCAGCCGTGCGCCTCTATTGGACCCCAAAGGGCCGATCGGCGCGGCGGAGCGCGGCGTCATCATCGAAGCTTTCGCGCTCATGCTCATAGTGGTCCTTCCCGTTTTTGCCATGGCTTTCTGGTTCGCCTGGAAATACAGGGCTTCCAACGCCAAGGCGGTTCATGATCCCAAGTGGAGCCGATCCTCGACGATCGAAACGATCGTATGGCTGGTCCCCGCCGTGATCGTTGCAGCCCTCGCGGTGCTCATATATAGCGCGACCCATAAGCTCGACCCCTACAAGCCGATTGACGCCGCGGTCCCGCCGGTGAACATCCAGGTCGTTTCCCTCGATTGGAAATGGCTTTTCATCTACCCGGACCAGAACATCGCCGCCGTCAGCCAGATGGTCTTTCCCGTCGATGTTCCCGTGAGCTTCAGGATCACGTCGGACACGGTGATGACCTCTTTTTTCATTCCACGGCTCGGGAGCCAGATTTACGCAATGGCCGGCATGCAGACGCGGTTGCATCTCCTGGCCCATGAAGCAGGCGCTTACCGGGGGCAGAACCAACAATTCAGCGGTCGCGGGTACTCCGACATGACGTTCCAGGCGGTTGCCGTCTCCCGGGAAGAATTTGAAGCGTGGGTGCAAGAAGCGAAAAGATCTCCGGAGAGGCTCGATTTCGCCCGTTACGAGGAACTCGCGACCCCGAGCGAGCGCGGCCCCGCGGCGTGCTTCTCTTCGGTGCAGCCCGGACTGTTTGAACATGTCCTGGCCAAATACATGTCCGAAGGCGCGATGCACGGCGCCATGCCCATGGGGTCCGGCCCCATGCACACAACCACCACACATCCATCCGAGGAAAACTGATATGTTTGGAAGGCTGAGCCTTTCCGCGATTCCTTATAACGAGCCCATCGTCATGGCGGCGGTGGGCGGCTCCATACTGGGGGGTATCGCGATCCTAGGTTGCATCACTTACTTCGGGAAGTGGACGACTCTTTGGAAAGAATGGCTGACCAGCGTCGACCATAAGAAAATCGGGGTCATGTACATCATCCTGGCACTGATTATGCTTTTGCGGGGAATCTCCGACGCCGTCATGATGCGCTTTCAGCAAGCGATCGCCGAGGGGGCGTCGCATGGTTTTCTGGAGCCGGATCATTTCAACCAGGTGTTCAGCGCGCATGGCGTGATTATGATTATCTTCATGCTCATGCCGTTCCTGGTTGGGCTGATGAATATCGTCGTCCCGCTGCAAATCGGCGCGCGCGACGTGGCCTTTCCCTATCTCAATTCGGTGAGCCTCTGGCTGACCGTGGCCGGCGCCCTGCTGGTGATGACGTCTCTCGGCGTGGGCGAGTTCTCCAAGGCGGGCTGGTCGGGGTACGCCCCCCTGACGGAGATGCAATACAGCCCCGGCTCTGGGGTTGACTATTGGCTGTGGTCCCTTCAGCTCGCCGGCGCCGGCTCGTTGCTGACCAGCATCAACTTCCTCGCGACTATTCTTAAAATGCGCGCTCCCGGCATGAACCTCATGCGCATGCCGATCTTCGTGTGGACCACTCTTTGCACCAACGTGCTCATGCTATTCTCGTTTCCGGTTTTGACCGCGGCCCTCGCCATGGTGTCGCTCGACCGTTATCTGGGCATGCATTTTTTCAGCAACGATCTCGGCGGCAACATGATGATGTATGCCAATCTGTTCTGGATTTGGGGGCATCCCGAGGTGTACGTCCTGATTCTACCGGCCTTCGGGGTTTATTCCGAAGTCGTCGCCACCTTCTCGGATAAACGGCTCTTCGCTTACAAGTCGCTGGTCTATGCCACCGTCGCCATCACGGTGCTTTCCTTCGTGGTTTGGGTGCATCATTTTTTCACCATGGGAGCCAGCCCGGACGTCAACATTTTCTTCGGCATTTCCACTATGGTGATCGCGGTCCCGACCGGCGTGAAAGTTTTCAACTGGCTTTTCACGATGCGCCGGGGCCGCATTCGATTCACGACCCCGATGTACTGGACCCTAGGGTTCATCGTGACGTTCGTCATCGGTGGCATGACGGGGGTGCTGATGGCGATGCCGCCGGCGGATTTCGTCCTCCACAACAGTCTCTTTCTGATCGCGCATTTTCATAACATGCTGGTCCCGGGCGCACTGTTCGGTCTTTTCGCTGGATTCTATTACTGGTTTCCAAAGGTTGCGGGGTTCCACCTCGAGGAAAAATGGGGCAAGCGGGCGTTCTGGTGCTGGTTCATCGGCTTCTATCTGGCATTCATGCCCCTCTATGCACTGGGTTTCATGGGCATGCCCCGCCGCATGGTCCATTATGACAACCCTGAGTGGCGTCCCTACCTGCTGGTCGCCGCCGTCGGCATAGTCGTCATTCTGATCGGCATCGCTTTCCAAATTTTCCAACTGTTTACGGCCATCAGGGGGCGGAATCGCGTCCTTGACATGACGGGCGATCCATGGAACGGCCGCACCCTCGAGTGGGCGACGTCTTCTCCCCCCGCCGTTTACAACTTTGCGCACACGCCCGTCGTGGAGGACATCGACGCCTTTGCGGACATGAAGGAAAAAGGGGTGGCCTACAAGCGGCCGACCGGCTATCACGACATCCATATGCCGAAAAACACCGCCTCGGGCTTCATCAACGGCGCACTCGCCTTCCTGTTCGGGTTCGGCATGGTCTGGTGCATATGGTGGCTGGCCATTGCGGCGTTTCTGGGCATGCTCGTCACGATAGCCGTCCGCGCGGCCGATGACGACACCGGCTACGTCGCGCCCGCCTCGGAGGTGAAAAGGATTGAGACTATGCATTATCGACTTGCGACGTCCGCGGGTCAACACAACGCGGCAGCCGGTCCAGCCGATTCGGGCCCCTAACGCAGATGCAAATCAGGTGCAGATAATGATGACGAACGACGCTATGACCATTGACCCCGCTTACGCCGCGGAGCCTGAGCATCCGGACGCCGCCGAGAACCAGGCGTTCGGGTTCTGGCTTTATCTGATGAGCGATTTGGTTCTGTTCGCGGCTATTTTCGCCACCTACGCCGTCTTGGGAAAGAGCTACGCCGGAGGCCCTACGGGGAGGGAGCTATTCGACCTCCCCTACGTATTCGTGGAAACCATGCTCCTGCTCTTCAGCAGCGGGACCTGCGGCCTTGCGATGCTCGCCATGCACCGTGAAAGAAAGCGGGCGGTCCTCGGGTTGCTCGCCGTCACGCTCCTGCTGGGGTGCGGGTTCATTGCCATGGAAATCGGCGAGTTTCATAGCATGATAGCCGATGGCAATGGCCCGCAGCGCAGCGCCTTCCTGTCGGCGTTTTTCACGCTCGTTGGCGCCCACGGCGCCCACGTGGCCGCCGGCCTCATCTGGATGGCGATCATGATGGGCCAGACCGCCGTCAAGGGGCTTTCGGCGCCTGTGCAATCCAGGCTCTTTCGACTGAGCATGTTCTGGCACTTTCTGGATATCGTATGGGTGGGAGTCTTTACGGTCGTCTACTTGATGGGAGTCCTGCAATGAACGGCTCACAAGTCAACGGCGCCGGAGCGAGCATAGGAGGTTTCAAGACTTACGCCACGGGATTCATCTTTTCCGTCGTGCTGACGGCTGCCGCGTTCGCCGTGGCGGCACATGAAGCGTTGCCGCGCCCGGTCGCGTTGTCCGGCCTCTTCGGCGCCGCCGTTTTGCAGATTCTGGTTCACCTGCGCTGCTTCCTTCACCTGAACGGCTCCTCGAGGTCAAGATGGAACGTGCTCGCACTGCTCTTCACCGTGTTGATTCTGATCCTTTTCGTCGGAGGGACAATCTGGATCATGAACAGCCTGAACGCCCGAATGATGTGAATATGATAGAAATGGTCAAAAACTACGCACTCGCAGCCAAGCCCGGGATCGTACTGGGCAACATGGCCGCGGCGGCGGGGGGCTTCCTCCTTGCCTCCAGGGGGTGCGTGGACTGGACCGGCATGCTATGGACCGTCTCCGGCATATGCCTGATCGTGGCATCAGGCTGCGTCCTGAATAACCTCGTGGACAGACGCACGGACCGCATCATGACGCGGACGCGCAACCGGGTCCTCGCCAAAGGGCTCATATCGCCGAAAGCGGCCCTCGCATACGCATCGATTCTCGGCGCTGCCGGCGGGACGGGGCTCTGGACGGCGACGCACCCGCTTTCCGTCGCGATCGCGGCGGCCGGCTTTGTCATCTATGTGGGGTTGTACAGCTTGTATCTGAAACACCGCTCGGTATACGCCACGCTGATCGGCAGTTTGGCCGGAGCGGCTCCTCCCCTGGCCGGATATTGCGCCGTGACCCACCGTTTTGACGGCGGAGCGGCGATTCTGCTCCTTATCTTCATTTCATGGCAGGTCCCGCATTTCTACGCCATCGCGGTCTTTCGGTTCGAGGATTACGTCGCCGCAAACATCCCCGCGCTTCCGGTCAAACGGGGCGTGCTCGCCGCCAAGAGGCAAATCCGGAGCTACATCGCGGCCTTTCTGGCCGCTTCGCTGATGCTGACCTTCTATGGATACACCGGGTGCGGCTATCTTGCGGTGGCTGCTGCCGTGGGGCTGTACTGGCTGCGGGTTGCATGGTCCGACAACGGGCCATGCGACGATCTCCTCTGGGGAAGGAAGCTGTTTATCGTCTCCATTCTGAGCATAAGCGCGTTGAGCGTCATGATGGCCGTAGACTCCAGGACGCCGGTGGCGGCCACCGCTTCGCCGAGTCTATGCCGCGCCGGCAAGCCCAACCCTTCTGGGGAGCAACCCCGGGCGTGGAGAGCAGTCCCTCTCGGACGCGTCTCCAACCCTCAGCCTCCTGGCCTTCCTGGCCCGTACGCTCCCGCAACCTATTGACGCCATCTGTTGAGACTTTAGCCGCAGGCTTTCTGCCGCAGAATATTATTTCATGATTTCAGCGCCTTCACAAAGCGCCTGTTCTCCAGGAGCCGGGATTGTCGCATGGACTCCATGCGCCAACAACTCGAGCACAAATCGGGTAAGCCCGGACATGCCGAATTCAGAATTGCCGGATTGGGGCACGATTGGGCTTGGCGTTCCGGTTGAGCTTTGGTAAGCTAGTAAGAATGATTCACTATAACTTGCCAGCTCATGGCTTGAAGCGCCCATGACGGGGAAGCAAGTCCCAGGGAGGACCTGCGGCGGGATTTTATTCGGGCGCCCTCACACAGCGAATGGTTGACAATGACGGATTTTGCATTTGAAAGGATTGTGTCGGACAAGAAAAATCTCGAGCACATTCTCGACAACCTCATGGAAGGGATAATCGCTCACGACAAGAACAGGCGAATCCTCTTCTTCAACAGGGTTGCCGAGAGCATCACCGGCTACTCCAAGGATGAAGTGATCGGCCGGGACTGCCACGATGTGTTCGGGGGACGTTTTTGCGGCTCGAGGTGTTCTTTTTGTGGAGAAACGCCCAATTCCTTGACGCACACGAGCTATCCCGTCAATATTATCGACAAGCACGGCGAGGCCAAGCATATCGAAATGTCCGTGACGGGCATGACGGACGAATGCGGATGCTTTATCGGGGTGCTGGCCGCTTTCCGCGACATGACGGACCTGATCGGGTTGAAAATCCGCATGGGGGAGATCAACAGCTTCGCGGGCATTATTGGCCAGGACCACAAGATGCTCCAAATTTTCGAGCAGATAAGGGACCTCTCGACGAACGATTACCCCGTGCACATTTTTGGAGAAACCGGCACGGGGAAGGAGTTGGTGGCCGCCGCCATCCACAACGAAAGCCGGCGGGGCGGGGGGCCTTTCGTGCCCATCAACTGCGGAGCGCTACCCGAGGGGCTGTTGGAAAGCGAGCTTTTTGGGCACGTGAAGGGAGCGTTTTCAGGCGCTATTCGTGACAAGAAGGGGCGTTTCGAGCTGGCCCATGGCGGCACGATCTTTCTCGACGAAGTGTCGGAGCTGCCGAAATCCATGCAGGTCAAACTCCTTCGGGTGCTCCAGGAAGGGAAGTTCGAGCGCGTGGGGGGCGAGAAGACCGTCTCGATCGACGTGCGCATCATCAGCGCGGCGAACCGCGACCTCAAGCGGGAAATGGAAAAACAAAACTTCCGGGAAGATCTCTATTACCGGCTCAATGTGGTGCCGGTGCGCCTCCCGCCGCTTCGGGAAAGAAAGAACGACATCGCCCTTCTTACGGCCCATTTCCTGCAGCAGGCGGAAAAGCAGGGGCGAAAGTCAGCCGGGATCTCCAAGGAAGCGCTTTCCTCCCTGCTCGATTACAACTGGCCGGGCAATGTGCGGGAGTTGCAAAACGTGATCCACTTCGCCCTCGTAAAATCCAAGGAGAAGGTCATCCAGAAGAACGATCTTCCTTTGGAGTTGCGAAAGCAGGAGCGCTCCCCATCCACCCCCGGCCCCAACCGGAAGCTCGATGATGACGCCGTGCGATCCGCCATGGAGCGCGCCGGTGGAAACAAGTCCAAGGCCGCCCGATTGCTTGGCGTGGGAAGGGCGACGCTGTACCGCTTCCTGGGCGAATCCGGAGGCGAACAGGATTAGGGCGCCGAAGTCAACCGGCAGGCGCTCCGGACCACGGCTTCTTTTGCATCTCGGTTGAAGGAGTGTGCGGATGAGCGAACATGATGCGGAATGCGAATCCTCTTCGTCGGGAGCGACGATCAGCCGGAGGCGGTTCCTCAAGATGGGGCTTTGCGCCGCGACCCTGACGGGCATGGGCGTCGCGTGCGCGCACGGTTACACCAGCGGCTCCTGCGGCCTCGAGGATATTTCGGTGGAGCGGGTCGCCATGCCGGTGAAGGACCTGCCCCTCGGGCTGGACCGCTTCAAGATCGTGCAGATGAGCGACTTCCACTTCGACTCCTACACCCGCATGGCGCTAATGGAGAGCGCCATAGACGCCGCTAACCGGCTGGAGCCGGACATCGTGGTCCTCACGGGAGATTACATTACGTCGGACGTAAAAAAGATCCACGACCTCTCGCAGGTGCTGAGAAGGCTCCGCCCGAGGATAGGCGTCTTTGGCGTGCTGGGAAACCATGACGTTGCGCATGGCCCCAAGGTGGTCCAGAAAGGCCTCGAGAAGGCCGGAGTGACAGTGCTTAGGAACAGGGGCGTGGAATTCGACGTCGGCGGGGACTCCATACACCTGGCGGGGCTTGACGACGCCCTGCATGGCCGCCCCAACTTCAAGGCCGCAATGGCCGAGCATTCGGAGGGAACCCCCTCCGTGCTGCTTATGCATGAGCCCGATTACGCCGACCGGGTAGTCGGATCGGAACTCGTGTCGGTGCAGCTCTCCGGGCACTCCCACGGCGGGCAGGTCCGCCTCCCCGGCATCGGCGCGCTATGCCTCCCGATAATGGGAAGGAAATATGACCACGGCCTCTACCGCCTCGGAAAAGCGTGGCTTTACACGAACAGGGGCATAGGCGCGGTGACGGTTCCCGTCCGCATCGGATGTCCCCCCGAAGTCACGGAAATAACGCTTCTTTCTCAGAATGCCGCTACGGAGACGGAAGCCTAGTCCGGGCATTTCACGAATCCCGCTTCAACCTTGCACGCCTTGCAGGGTGAAAGCAGAAGCGGACTCGATGTAAAGTTCGTCATGGCAAAATCATCCCACCAGCATCGGCTGAGACGCCAAGATGCTGGTTGGATGCGGATGATTTCGCCATTTCTTCATGAAAAATCCGAGCTAGAGCATCTCCAGGGCGCAGGCCATGGACACTCCGCCGCCACCGCAAAGCGTTGCCAGCCCGAGGGCGTCGCCCCGTTTTTTCATGGCATGGATCAACGTTGCCATAACGCGGCAGCCGGTGGAGCCCACCGGGTGCCCCAGCCCAATTCCGGAGCCGTTCACGTTGGTGATTTGCCGGTCGAGGCCGAGTTCCCGTTCGCAGGCGACGTACTGGGCGGCAAAGGCTTCGTTCACCTCGATCAGCTCGAAATCGGCGATCTGGAGGCCGCTTCTTCGCATCAGGTCCTTGACGGCTGGCACGGGAGAAAGCCCCATGACGGCCGGATGACAGGCGCCTCTGCCGATGGCCTTGATTCTCGCAATCGGGGCGATGTTTAGCTCCTTCGCCTTTTCCGCAGACATGATGAGCATCCCCGAAGAGCCGTCATTGACGCCGCTCGCGTTGCCAGCCGTCACTTTTCCAATTTTAGGAACGAAAGCCGGCGACAGCTTTTGGAGCTTTTCCATGGTCAAACCGGGCCGGAAGTGCTCGTCTTTATCGAAGATGAGCGGAGCTTTCCTGGGCTGTGGGACCTCGACGGCGACGATTTCGTCCTTGAAGGCGCCCTCGGCGGTGGCCCGCTCCGCATTGTTATGGCTTCTCAGGGCCACTTCGTCCATGTCCTCCCGGCTGATGCCAAGCTTCTGGGCCACGAATTCCGCCGTGTGCCCCATGATGAAGGGCTTGCCGATGAAAAGGCTAGCGGGCGCCTCTCCCGTGTCCAGGGGGGCGTCGGTGGAAAGCGGCAGAAGATGCGACCCGCAATGGAGGCCGTGGATCATGGAATCCACAAAGACATGGTCCTGCATGCGGCATCCCCACCGGGCCCTGGGAACGGTGTAGGAGGTCCCCGACATGTGTTCGACGCCTCCCGCTAAAATCACGTCGGCCATTTCCGCCTGGATCATGGCCGCGCCCGAAAGAACGGCTTCCATTCCCGAGATGCAGACCCGGTTTACGGTGACGGCGGGGACCGATTCCGGCAGGCCGGCCATAAGCGCACCCACGCGGGCGACATTCAGGCTGTCTTCGGGTTCGAGACAGCATCCGTAGCGGATGTCGTCGATCAATGCGGGATCGACGCCAGCCCTCCGGACCGCCTCTTTCATGGTCACGCTGGCAAGCGTCGCCGCGTCGAGATCGCGCAACGTCCCTCCAAAACTGCCAATGGCCGTGCGGCAGGCTGAAACGATAACGACATCTTTCATTTTTTCTCACTCCTCGTGTTGGTCGCTGGTCTATCTGGCGTATTCGGCGAGGACGCGCTTGGCAATGGTGAGCTTCTCCGCCTCCTTGGTCCCTTCGTAGATGTCGAGGATCTTGGCGTCCCGGTAGAAGCGCTGGACATCGTATTCGTCGATATAGCCGTAGCCTCCGTGGAGCTGCAGGGCCTTGTCCGCCACCCACACCGCCGTTTCACCGGCGTAGAACTTGGCCATGGCGCTCAGTTTGGGATCTATTTTTCCCTGGTCGATCTGCCAGGCGGCTTTGTAGGCCAACTGACGCGCCAGTTCGACGCGGGTCGCCATTTCGCCGATCTGCATCTGCACGCCCTGGAGCTTGGCAAGCGGATGGCCGAAAGCTATTCTCTCCTGCACGTAGCGAGCCGTCTTATCCAGCGCCCCCTGGGCCAGTCCCACTCCCTGGGCGGCAACCATGGTGCGGGTGGTGTTAAAGAAGTCCATCAGGTAATAAAACCCCTTTCCTTCCTCGCCGATCAGGTTTTCGACGGGAACGCGCACGTCCTCGAATGTGATTTCCGCCGTGTCGCTCGCCCGAATCCCCAGCTTCCCCTTGATCTTGCTGCGGGTGATCCCCGGCAGTTTAGCGTCCACGATGACGAGGCTCAAGCGTTTGTGATGGGGCGCATCGGGGTTGGTGACGCAAAGGGCCGCCATGTAATCGCAAATCGTGCCGTTGGTGATGAACATCTTGGAGCCATTGATTACATACTCGTTCCCGTCCCGCACGGCGCGGGTCCTGATCCCCGCCACATCGGTCCCGGCATTGGGCTCGGTGTAAGCCCCCGCGAAGATGATCTCACCCGCCACCAACCTGGGAAGATAGGTCTTCTTCTGTTCTTCCGAGCCATTGAGGAAGATGTTCTCGGCCCCGAAGACCGCCGCGGTGATAAGGCCAATGCCAAGGTCCACCCGCGCGAACTGCTCCGTGATGAGCGCATGGGCGAGGAACCCGGCGCCGCTTCCGCCGTACTCCTCGGGAATCCAGGCTCCGATGAGCCCATAGTCACAGGCGTTCTTCCACACCTCTTTCGGATATTTCTCTTCGCGGTCGCATTCCTTCGCAACGGGCTCGAATTCACGCTGAGCGAATTTATAGGCTTCCTGTTTGAGTATCCTTAGCTCCTCGGGCAGCTCGAAATCCATCGTTTTCTCCTTTTTCATGTTTTTGGGGGAATGCACGCCGGGTGCAATCCAGGTTGACGACTCCATGGCATGTGGTGGAGCTAGCTGCACGCCAATCAAGGCTCTTCATCTTCCATGGCCGGCTATGCGATCTTATTGCATCTTGTCCATATCCTTTGCTTTTCGGCTTCTTTTATGAGTTTGTCCCTGAAGTCGGGGTGAGCGATATTTATCAGCATCTCCGCGCGTTGCCATACGGATTTGCCCATGATGTTCGCTCTTCCATATTCGGTCACTATATACATGGGCAATGTCCTGGGGGTTGTGATCATATTCCCTCTGGTGATAAAGGGAGCGATCCTCGAGATCACCGTCCCGTCTTTCAGCGTCTGGGTGGAGGGCAGGCAGATAAATGCCTTGCCGCCCTTCGACAGCTGCGCTCCGTAGGTGAAATCGAGTTGCCCCCCCGTTCCGGAAATCTGTTTAAAATCGACCGATTCGGAGCACACCTGCCCATAAATGTCGGCCATCAGGGCGTTATTTATGGAAACCTGCTTGTAATTCAGACAGATCCTGTCCGGATCGTTGGTGATATCGGCTGGATAGATCGCGCAGGCGGGATTGTGATCCAGAAAATCATAAAGACGCTGGGAGCCGAGGGCGAAAGTGTAGACCATCTTATATTTCTGTCTGCTCTTCTCGGCCCCTGTAATCTTGCCTTTTTCAAACAGATCGACAAAAGCGTCGCACATCATCTCGCTGTGTATGCCAATGTCCTTGATGTGCGACTCCGCTATCATTTTACCGATGTAATTGGCCAGGCCGCCAATCCCCAGTTGCAGCGTGCAACCGTCTTCGAGCGTCTCCACTACGTAGTTCGCGATGCTTTTCTGGACCTCCGTCGCGGGAGCATCCGGGGGCAACACCGGCATGGGATAATTGTCCGACTCCACGATGTGAGTCACTTCGGAAATGTGGACATTCTCCTGTTCTCCCCCCAGGCAAACCGGGACCTTGTCGTTCACTTCCACCACGATATGGTCCGCCTTGTCGCACAAGGCCCGTTGGTATGAGCAGGACGTCCCGAAGTTGAAAAAACCGTGACCATCCATGGGAGCGGTCTTTAGAAAAACAGTATTGACGCGGGGGGCATACTCTTGACGAACGGTCGCGGCAATGGTCCGGTACAGCGCCGGTATGTGCATGCAGCGGTCGCCGAGCTTCCGGTCGTAAGGGCTGAGAAACGAGCTGTGATAGATGAAGCATTCATACTTGGGGTCAACCTGCGCCACCTTCACCGTGTGCATCGGACAGACGCACCTCACCTTCACATCCCGAAGCTCGTCTTTTCTTTCGGCGAGGGCTTCGTCCAGGAGTTTCGGCGCCATGGCGAAGTGCCCGTACGCCACCCAATCCCCCGAACGCACCACTCTCACTGCCTCCGCCGCGGATACGAGCTTTTGCTGGTATTCGCTAAAGTAGTTGGTTGCCATTGCCCTTTCCCTTTGAAAACATGTTGGTCTCTATTTGCATGAAAGAGACATGTCCTTATTGATGGTCTCTCTTCCACGGACGCGTGGAATCCCCTGGTCCCATCCTTCTGGGCTGTATCGCGTTATTTCGTTCGTTGCATCGTGTAGCGGCTATATTGGGACAGATGCCGACCGAACGCCGATCCTTGAACTCCTGGCGCATTCAAAATCTCTTACAGCCAGAGGCCCTGCCGATCAGCCGGTCGCGTAGTGGTTAGCCAAACTTGTGCCATAAATATTATTTATGTAAATTCAACGTCATAGCAAGCAGTGCGATGAGTGACTTGTTAAATATGGTGAGACATTATCAAATACGGTATTATATGAGCATCGCATGGTCAGGGGGATGCATCGAAGCCCGGTGCAATCGACCACGAGGCGTTTAGCGCCATAGCTCACCGGCAGAAGCGATTTTCACTTGGGCTGTGGGCGTTAGATACGGGCGAGTTATTTTTGGGATGGCGCCTTTGGGGGGGGAGGGCGCACGAAGCGGGCTTGGTGATATTAGAAGAAGATGCCCAGCTTTCTCATCCGCCCCCTGAGGGTGTTCGGATTGATTCCAAGAAGCCGGGCCGCTCCCTTGGGACCGCTTATTATTCCATTGGTGGTCCGCAACGCCTCGCGGATTTGCCTGGACATGGCTTCATCGAGCGTAACCACATCCCGTTCTGTTCCTCGCTCCATGCGAGACAGGCTGGCCTTTTCGCAAGCCCTGAACTGGTTGAACCTAAGCAGCTCAGGTTTCCCTTTGCCTCGCGCCTGGATAAGCTCCCGTTCGACCAGATTCTCCAGCTCCCTTATGTTGCCGGGCCAATGGTAGCCCTTCAGGTGCTCGATTTCTTCGATGGGAACCGAAGGGGGTGGGTAGAGTTTGAGCTCCTTGGATTTCTTTTTGATGAAATGATGAACCAGGGCTGCAATATCCTCTTTGCGCTGCCGCAAGGGAGGGATGACGATGGGGAACACATTGAGTCTGAACCAGAGGTCCTTCCGAAACACCCCTTCCCGGATCTGCTCTTCAATATCCCTGTGGGTCGCGGCGATGATGCGGACGCTTACGGGAATGGTCTTGGTTCCGCCCACCCGCTCGATTTCTTTATTTTGGAGCACGCGGAGGAGTCTCACCTGAGCCGGAAGCGGAAGCTCCCCTATCTCATCGAGAAAAATCGTTCCGCCCTCGGCCCGCTCGAATCGCCCCTTTTTTTGAGCGTTGGCTCCGGTGAACGCACCCCTCTCATGTCCGAAGAGTTCGCTGTCAACGAGGCTGTCGGGAATGGCGCCGCAGTTCACCTTCACAAAAGGGCCGTCTTTCCTGGCGGAGCTGTAGTGAATCGCGTTGGCGACGACTTCCTTTCCAACCCCGGTCTCCCCGAGGATGATAACCGGAGTGTTAAGCGGGGCCACCTGCTTCACCATCTTAATCGTATTCTTCAGGCCATGCGTTGCGCCAACGATGTGGGAGCACGAAAAGCCGATCAGCTCCTGCCTCAGCTCTCGATTTTCCGCATCCAGGAGCTTCATGAGCTTCACTATTTCTTCGTGCCGAAGGGCGTTGGACATGGCGATGGAGACGGGCTCCCTCACAAGGGAGATCAACCTGAGATGGTCCTGGGTGAACACTTCCCCGTTGCGGGCCCACGCGGAGAAAATGCCCAGGTGTTTGCCCTCGACCCCAAGATCCATGGTCAAGAGAGAACGGTTCTTCAAATCGATATCGGCGGGAAGACTCCTGACAAGAGCGCTGTTCTCATCCCAGTGGTTGATTCTGACGACGCCGGCGTTTCTGCTCGCATCCAGCTCTAAAATGGCTTCCCTGGGCAACTCGGTAAGGGGAATGGCGGCTGTTCCGCCCTCACTGTCAACAACGACGAGCCCCCGGAACGTCCTCGCACTCGGCTCCATCAAGCAAAGGGAAGCTTTGGCCGCCGGTGTAAATGTAGAAATGTATTTCAGGAAGCTTGACAATGCCTTGTCGATGTCAAGGCTGCTGGAGATTTGCAGAGTGGCTTCCCTGAAAAACTGATTTTCATCCCACATCATATACGGCCTCTGCTGCTGTCAGCCATCTTGATCCGGAAAATCGGATCGAAACGCTCAAAGGGCAAAACGTCATATTCGCCAAGATCTCATCCTGTTAAGCAATCAGCTTCCCATTTGATTCCACCAGGGAGGACGGAAGCCGCCTGAACGGATCGCTCCTTCCATTCAAGACGGCTTGCCCCGTCTGCAGTCACGTCATGAAAACTCCGGGCTAGCGCGGCCCGTCGAATATGGCACCGGTCACGCCCCCCCCATCGTCGCCATCGGACGCGAGCGCTTCTCCGGTGTAGCGGAACGCGATGGATTCCGCTCCCGCAGGCGGAGCCGCCGTCGACGAGAAGCCCATGCGCCTCTCCGGGTTCTCCACCGCCGATACGAGAATGGACTTGGCGCCAAGAATGTTCCCCTGCCCGTCCAGGTAGACCATGCTCATCGCGAAGTTGCGGATCTGGGTGAAGTTGAACCGGATGCGGGAGTTAAACGTAACGCCTCCGTAAATTGCAATTCCCCCCGCGGTTCGCTGCAACGTGTAAGTTATATCGAGGTCGCGCATGCTCCATGAACCCGATGCAGACCCCTCCGACGGGATGGCGATGCGGCCCGCTTCCGGAACGGGGCCGCGCTCCAGGTTTGAAAAACCGCCCGCGCAACCAGCCAGGGGCAGGAACAGGGCGAGCAGCGACATGCAAATCATCGTTTTGTCGATGACGCGCGTGATAGGGTGAGCGTTCATCTCGCATCCTCCAATGAGGGAAGGTGTTCGTGCAGGTGCGCGCGCTCCCAGGCAATTCCAGGGACCGTCGCACGGCGCCGAAGCCCCCCGGCGGCGGCTTTCGCGCTTTTCATAATTATAATCACACCCTTCGCGCCCGCCAGTGGGAATCTCCACCTTACGGTCGCCGAAAGGATCGGTTCGGTCCGGTTGCTCAGCGCGTCTTTCCGAGGACCTCAATGACATTCGACAGCGTGCTCTCCGGCATCTCTTCAAACGGTCTCCGGCAGAATTCAAGCCGGACCCTGCACTTCCCCGCCCCGAACTGCGGCGGGGCGATAGTCCGGATAAAATGCGCCGACCTCCTGTCATTTATCATGATGCATTCCGAGTCGGTGCGGTCCTCCACCTGGAGCGGGGCCGCAATGGAGCGCCCGGCGGCCTCATCCACGAAGTTCGCGAGGGGCTTCACACCGAACCCGAAATCGCTGACGGAAACGAGCGAAAGTCTCACTTCGTCCCCCGCGCCGTAGCGGTCATAATCCGTCGACAGGTAGATGCGCCGATTGTAGTCGCTCTCTCCCGTGAGGACCTTCGATGTGCTCGCCTCCCAGAACCTCGGCCTGCCAGAATCCAGGTGGATGTTCTCTCCGCCGTACCAGCCGACGCCCCCGCAATCCATGCTTTTCACCACCTCCCAGAGCGCCTTGCCGTTCACTCCGGCGATATGGAAATCCAGCGCCATGCCGTCCATATGCAGGCTGGTCTTGGCGGCGTTCGCCCCCTTGCCGCGGAGGTTCTCGTTATAGCCGGGGCTGCGGTAGCCTGAAACCATCTCGATCGGTTTCCCCGGCGCGACAAGGTCAGAGAAATAGTCCAGCATGAAGAGGAGGCGCGGAGAGATGTGCTCCCCCATTTCCCGCGTGGGAAAGCCGAAGACCTCGTCCACCTTCGTAAACCCCTCCTCGTTGAACTTCCCGTCGGGAGTGAGGAGGTCGGCCTGGACCTCTTTCCCCGTGTGCATGTCGATGATATGAACCTTGCCGTCTCCCATGAAGAAGAACGGCGCCGCGTTTTTCCCCTCCCCGGCGCGGGCGCTCGACGCATAAAGCGGCAGGGACAGGAGGACGGCGGGAACCAGGGCCAAGAGCGTTTTCAGGTGCGGCATGGGTGCGGGATCTCCTCGATTTGCAGCGCGTTTTCGGAAAGCCATTTGCTATCACACCGGCAAGGAAGCGTCAATAGAGCAGGAGCCCGCTTTTCGGAATGCCTCCGGACCGCCATCGGAGAATATAGGAATCATTCTCTTTTACCTATTGTAACTCATCGTCTCTGTCCTTATTATCTGTATATCCAGAAAAAGCCAAACCTATCGCAAGGTGGGGACGGAAAGCCGCGGGTCTTTCCATTGGACCGCCGGGTTGCCTGGACACGGCCTATTGACTTCCTCTACGCCGGATTTCTGACGGCGCCTGGGCAAGGGGAAGCGCGACGTCCACCAGGGCATGTGGCAGGATGCCTCTACAGCGTACAGGCAGGCGGCTATGGCGATGCGGCTGGACAGCATATCGATCGGCGCAGCGGCTGGAATCTACCGCGCGAACGCCTCCTTGACCCGGAACGCCAGCTCCCGGGGCGGAAGCGACGCTTACGCGGGGAGTTCCCCGAATCAGGTGGACACCGCCGTTTTCTCACAGGAGGCCCTGGAAAAGGCGAAAATGCTTCAGCAGTCCGGTCAGGAGGAGGCTCCCGACGCCTCTTCCGAATCCCCTCGATGGGACGCCCAGTTCCAGGAAGAACAGGACGAAGCGCTCAAGGAAAGCATTGATGCGCTTGCGCCTGATTCGACCGCCTCCGAAGCGGAAATCAAGAAGGCGTACTACTTCCTCATAAAACACTACCACCCCGACCGCTATGAAGGCTTTCCGCCGGAATTTCGCAAGCTGGCGGAAACCAAGACCGCCGAGATCATAGATGCATATAAGTCGTCGATCGATAGAAGCCTGTCGAGAAGCAGGAACCGAAATAGGCCGTGACGCGGCGACTGTCTGTTCTTCCCTGCAAACCTGTATGGCTGCGCCTACAGTATCCCAATGAGAGAAATCCACGAAGGTCGCGCGGGCTGGTTCGCCAGTGCATGGCACAAATATTGCTGAAGATATTGGCGCCTTTAGTAAGGCGAGCGCCAAGTCGCGGCGCCCCTGCCGGATTCCGGAGAATGAGGGTGGGCTCGGCGCGCCTAATAATGTGGATGGAGCGGCCAATGAATGACATTCTTATCGTTGACGACGACGTGACATTAAGAGCGGTGCTTGCTGATTTTCTCAGCAGCTACGGCTACGCCTGCACCGAGGCCGAGACGGTTCCCCAGGCCCGCAAGCATCTTGAGGAAAAGAGGTTTGACCTGGCCATTTCCGATTTTGACTTGCCCGCGGAAACGGGAATCGATCTTCTTAAACACGTTGTGTATAATTATCCACTCCTTAATTTCATCATGATAACCGGGAGCACGGACCCGGAGGTGAAAAGGACAGCCTTTGAACTTGGCGCTCTCGAGTTCATGACGAAACCGTTCAAGCTCCAAGATCTGTTGAAGAAAGTGAAGAATTTGACCCCCATGGAGCGGACCCTCTCCTGGCCCCCCAGGGAAGATGGCGAGAAGAAGAAGTGGATGCTTAAGAAGGGGGAAAGAAAGTGAGAATAGCGGTTGAGCAGACGGCTGCTCCACCGCCCCGCCTTCCCGATCCCCTTTATGACCCAGCGATGGAAGCCGTATGCCCGGAATAGACGAAGCGACTCGCCCCCGGAAATCCCCAAGCCCCGCCCCAAATGATGCAAACCCCGATTCGAGGGCGCCGTCCTGCCTCGAAGATTCAATGGAGTTCAGAAGGGCCATTGAGGCGCTGACCCAGGAGATGCTGGAAAACCGACGTCTTGCGGCCAAATTCCACCTCAGCGAAGAATGTTTCCGCCGCACTTTTGACGAAGCTCCCATAGGAGCGGCGATTGTCGATCCGGAGGGCCGCATCCGGAGGGTCAACAAGGAGTTCTGCCGCATGACAGGCTGCTCGCCTTCGGAGATGGAGGGCCGGATGTGGTGGGACATCGCTCACGGGAAGGATCTGCAATCCAGCATAGGAGTCTATCTGGATCTATTCGCCGGAAGAATCGAGCAGGGCCAGATCCGTGGACAAATCTCCCGGAAGGATGGGAGCATTGCATGGACGTCCATTTCGCTGGGGATGGTGCGAAACCCCGACGGCGAGCCGTTCTGCTTTCTGCCCATGATAGTTGACGTCACCGAGCGGATGGAGGCCGAAATGGAGCTTGAGGAAAAGAACGCGCAGTTGCATGGGAGGGCGCAGGAGCTGGAGCAGATGAACGCCACGCTGCATGTCTTGCTGCAACGCAGGGAGCGGGACAAGCGGGAGATCATCGAAAGCGTGGAAGGCAACATCAAGCTGCTCATATCTCCCTACGTCCAGGAACTCAAGGAGACCGGCCTCAACGGCAGACAACGGGCTATCCTCGACATGATCGAGGGGAGCCTCAGGGACATAGCCTCCCCATTTGCAAGGGACCTCTTTTCCATCTTCTCCGACTTGACGGCGATGGAGGTCCAAGTCGCCCACCTGGTGGAAGAGGGCAAGACCTCGAAGGAAATCGGGAGCCTTCTCGACGTCGCGGAGAACACCGTGCGCTTTCACAAGTATAATCTTCGCGGCAAGCTCGGCATACGAGGCAAGAAAATCAACCTCAGATCTTTCCTGCAATCCCTCGGCTGTAAATTCTCCACATGACGTCCCCAGAAGCATGGGTTTTCCCCATACTATCGCAGTGAAAAAACCACACTTGAGGTGCAACGCCTTATAATTGTATCTTTAAATTAGATGCAACGGTCCACCGGCTATTAGCAGGCGTTAGCCATTTGGCGGGAGCTAGGTGAAGAGGCGTCTATTGCGCCCCGACGCAGGGGCGGGCTTTGGGGTTTTGCGCCGCGCTTGGAGACAAGCATGGAGGGGGAAGGCGACAAGATGAAATCGGAGTTCAGCCATCCGCATGTCCTCGGAAGCGCCTCCATAGGCGTGTTTCAGACTTCCCCGAAGGGAAGGCTATTGTATGCCGACGTCGCCTTGGCTGAGATATTTGGCTATGATTCATCCGAAGATTTTATTCGCAACGTCAAAAACACCGGGCGTCAGCTGTATATAGACCCGCGAGACAGGGACGCCGTCATCGCGGCCGCGCTTCCTTCAGGCTCCCTGCTAGGCCGGCGGGTGGCGTTGAGGGACGCGAACGGGGAGGCGTTCATCGCGAACATTGTTGTGGCGCGGATCGTACGCGGTGCGGACGGTTCGATAGATCGCCTGGAAGGGACCATCGAAGATGTGAGCGGAAGAAAATCCATGGGAAACGGCGTTCAGAAGAGTCCGAAGGCCTTGAGAGCCAAGCCTTCCGTTCCGGCCACAGCGGCAGGGGCGCCGCCGGAACCCCTGCCCGGAGCGCGGGAGCGGGAGTTGCTCGCGGCCGCGCTGGCGGAAAGCGAGGGCATGTGCTCCAGTATACTGAACGCGTTCGACGGTTGCGTGCTGGTCTGCTCCGAGGACTTCCGCATCGAGCGTATGAACGAGCGCCTCGCGGAGTTGGTGGGACATGACGCCACCGGAGAGAAGTGCCATGAGGCGCTGTACGGACGCGAGTCGGTCTGCCCCGAATGCGGCCACGCCGGTTTATCCATGAAAAAAGTCGCTCGTTGGGAAATGAAGGACCCCCGCTCCGGCCGTTGGCGCTACGTCATGGCCAACGCGTTTCCTCGCGCAAACGCTTCGTTCTCGCTGGTGAGTCTTATTTTAGACGTCACCCGCTGCAAGGAAATGGAAATAGAACTGGAGAGCAAGACCACGCAACTCGCGGCGCGGTTGTGCGAAATAGAGGAGATGAACTCGGCGCTCAAGGTGCTCCTCAATCGTGGCGAACAAATTAAGGCGCACATTGAAGAGAGCGTGATGTGCAATGTGAAGGAAATCATCACACCCTGCATCGAGAAGCTCCAGAAGAGCAGGCTGGATTCGAAACAGCGCACGTGGCTGGACGTCATAGAAGCGAGCGTCAATGACATCGTCTCTCCTTTCATCAAGAAAGTCCTCTCCCGCTATTCGTCCCTGACGCCTACGGAAATCCAGATTGCGACCCTCATTCAGGAGGGGTGGACCGGGCAGCAGATAGCTGACGCCATGGGGGTTTCCGTAAACACCATAAGGTTTCACAAAGCGAATTTGCGGAAGAAATTCGGTCTCAGACATAAGAAGACAAACCTGCAATCTTACTTGCATTCTATCAATAAAGAATAGCTTTGATCTATCCTTTGCATATAAGATAACCATCCTTGTTCGATGGCTCTCCATCCCGGATAATTGTCCAAAATACTGGACATCGTTTAGCGCCCCGCTAACGGAAGGCTATTTTCTCCCTAATTCGCCACCAGGGCGCCTCGCTTGTTTACGGCGTGCATCTGCTTCATGCGCCTCATGCTTCCAATGCAAACCCGGGGAAGACGGCTTGCCTTCCGCCCGAGTGGGGGACATTTCATGAACGGTCTTGTTATCCTTGGCGCATCCATCATCCTGCAGCTTGCTGCCGCGGTTCTTTCCCTGAGGCTGATCCCGGTGACGGGAAAACGCCGAGCATGGGTGCTGATCGCGCTCGCGGTCACCCTGATGGCCCTGCGCCGATGCATCACGTTCGGCAAAATCGCCATGGGGGTGGAGCCCCACTCCACCGGATTGTCCTCGGAATGGGTGACCGTGGCGACGTCCGTCCTGATGCTCTCCGGCATTTACTGGATTGGGCCCCTCTTTCACGGCATTCAGGATGCCAACATGGCGCTCGCCGAAAGCGAATCGCGATACCGGAAACTCTTTGAAGACTGCCGCGACGCCATCGTCGTGGCCGACGAGCACGGAGGGTTTATAGACGCCAATGCCGCAGCGCTCGAGCTCTTCAAGTGCGACCGGGAAGCCATCCGGGGAATGAAACTGGAGCATCTGGCCATCGACCCCAGGGAGCTGACGGGATTTCAAGCGGAAATGGACAGGGAGGGGATGGTCAAAGACTGCCCGCTCCGTTTGAGGCAGCAGGATGGCCGGGAGGTGTGTTGTCTTGCTTCCTGGACGCTCAAGCGCGATGAACAGGGGCGGATTCTTGGCCAGGAGGGCTTTGTCCGGGACGTCACCGATCAGCGGCGGCTGGAGGAGCAATTCCGGCAGGCGCAGAAGATGGAGGCTGTGGGAAGACTGGCCGGAGGCATAGCGCACGACTTCAACAACCTTCTCACGGCCACCATGGGATACTGCGAATTGCTGCTGCACAAGCTGGACAAGGAGAATCCGGTTTACAAATACGCAGAGGGCATACGCGACAGCGCGGAGAAATCCGCGCGTCTCACAAGGCAGTTGCTGCTTTTCAGCAGCCAGAAAATGCTCCAGCCAAGGATTATCGACCTCAACACCGTGGTCACCAGCATGGAGAGAATCCTCCGCCGCCTCATAGGCGAGGACGTGGCGCTCGATATAAAGCTCCATTCCGAGCCGTGTTTCGTCGAGGCCGATCCTGGCCATCTCGAACAAGTCATCATGAATCTGGCCCTCAACTCACGCGACGCCATGCCCAATGGCGGCTCGCTTATAATCGAGACCCGCCATGCGGACCTCGGTGAAATTTACATCCACAAGTATGCGACCGTGCAACCCGGCTCCTATGTAGCGCTCACGGTAAACGATACAGGCGTCGGCATGGACGAGAACGCCATGGCGCACATCTTCGAACCCTTCTTTACAACGAAGGAAAAGGGGAAGGGAACGGGACTGGGGCTTTCGACGGTCTACGGGATCGTGAAGCAAAGCAACGGTCATATCTGGGCCTACAGCGAACCCGGATTGGGGTCCGTGTTCCATGTCTATCTGCCGCGCATAAACGGCGCCGATCGCCGCGCCGCAACGAAGAAAGACCAAGGGGCGGCGGCGCTCGACGGCTCGGAAACCGTCCTGCTTGTCGAGGATGAAGGCGTTGTCCGCAACCTCATCCGCAATGTCCTGGAGGCCCATGGATACAAGGTGCTGGAAGCGGGCGACGGCCTGGAAGCCCTGGAGGTCTGCGGCAACTGGAAGGCTGAAATCCACCTTCTAGTGACCGACGTGATAATGCCCGGAATGAACGGAAGGGAGCTGGCGACGCGGCTCGCCGTTTCGCGCCCCGATCTCAAGATTCTTTATATGTCTGGATATACTGAGGAAAATATTACTCACCACCATATACAGCAAGCGGGCAGGGCCTTCGTGCAGAAACCCTTCACTCCGGAGGCGCTGATGTGCAAGATGCGCGAAACGCTCAATGCGCGGTGAATCGTGGAGCGGCTCCGCCCACACGTAGCCTGGCAATGGGAGCGCTTTCCGGATTGCACCTCTCGCTCAAGGTGCAAAAAACGTAACCGCTCCGACGAAATTCAGCACAGACCGTCTTCTCCGGCAATCCCCACAAAGCAATATCCAATGTAATTCCAAGCTTCTAATAATATGGCACAACAAATGCTTTCATTTTCCCGCCAGAGATGGAAGCGGATTTGAAATCGACTTGAGCGTGTGCTCTAGAGGCGCAACGGGTCTCCATGGGAAGCCCCGCGCCCATGGTGAGAATGCGAATTGAATGTCCCCGGCTGCCCTGATGTGCATCCGGAGCGAGGAGAAGATTTACGTCCATGCAAGGTTGCCTCAGCTATGCTTGTAAGTGTTTGAATAATGATTATATTTTATTTAAGTGACCCATCGGACGGATGCAGGGAGGATGCAAAATGAAGAACATATTTCGCATGCTGTTCGTCCTGGCGGCGCTTCTGATCATGGCCGGCGGCGCGGAGCGGGCCTTCGCCGGCGACAGGGGCGGACCGCCGGACCACGGAGACCATCACGAAGAGTACGATCATCACGACGGGGATGACAGGCACTACCATGGCCCGGATTCGAGGGACCCAAGATGGCGCGACGGCTACTATCCTTATTGGAGGAAGCATCACCACCACCATCCCCCTCCGCCTCCCCCTCCGCGCGGATACTACAGGCCGGCCCCCTACTATTATCCCGGTTGGAGGGTGGTCGCTCCCGCCCCTCCTCCGCCTCCAGCGCCATCAGGAATCTACATCCACATCCACTGAAGTAGGACGCTCGAACAGAAGAGACTACCGCGGCCCCATGAGAATGGGGCTGCGACGGAGCAGTGCAAGTGCGCTCCACGCCGCACGGGGCGTCCTCCCTCCCTTGTATAGTCATCGAATCGCCGCTTTCCCCACAATCGGATTTTGCATTGCATCCCCATGACGTTGTATATTACACAACTTGAGGATTGTCTTAATTCCGCCCGCTCGAGAGGGAGCGGCGCGCATGCAGGAGTCGCCCGTGATAAAGCGCATCGTCCTGAAAAACTTCATGGCGCACAAGGAAACCGTGATCGACCTCGCGGAGGGCGTAACCGTCATCACGGGACCCAACAACGTGGGGAAAAGCGCCATTGTGGAGGCGGTGCGGGCGCTTGCGCAAAATCCCAGCCAGAGCAGGCGGGCCATCCGCCACGGAGCCAAGAGCGCCGTCGTCCGCGTGGAACTGGAGAGCGGCGATGTTCTGGAATGGGAAAGAAACGAAAAATCCGCCATATATAGAATTCATAGTCCGTTGGACGGAGGATGCGGCGACCGGGAGCGGCTGGTTGGCGATCCGTCCGAGCGAGAAACGAATACTTACGCGAAATTCGGTCACGCCATCCCCGAGGACGTCCGCTCCAGGCTGCGCCTCGATCTCGTCGAGACGGAAGGAAACAAGAATGTAGACATCCACATTGGCAACCAGCGATACCCGATCTTTCTCCTGGATCAGGCGGGCTTCCAGGCGGCGAGCTTTTTCGCGGCTTCCACCGAGGCTGTCCATCTGCTGAGGATGCAACAAACGCTGAAGTCCAGGACGGACCGGAGCAAGGCGAAGCGAAAGGAACTGTTGGAAGAGGCGCTCGAAATCGAGAAGGAACTCGCGCGCTACGCCGCCCTCGATGCGCTCGCGCTCGTTCTTGAACAGGCCGAAGCGGATTACGGAAAAATTACTGAGCGCGCGAAGGACATTCCCATCTTTGGCGCATTTATCGAGGGGATGGCCGAAATGATGCGGCGGTTCGAGGCTAAGGCGCGCGCTGCGTCGGTTCTCACCCCCCTCGCCGCGCCAGTGGAGTTGCATGCTGCCGCTCCTCTCGACCAGATGATAATCGAGAGCGAAGCCGTCCTCATTGCCGGGGAGCGCCTGGCCCTCCGCCATGCGTTGCTGGGGAGCCTGCGGCAGGCCCCCACGCTCCATGACGCGCCTGCCCTCGACGCCCTGCTGGGCCAAATGACCCCGTCCCGCTCCAGATGGATTCGCGCGGGGCAAGACCTTGGGGTTCTGAATGGACTGTCAGCTCCGCCTCGGCTTATGGACGCTCCGGCTCTCGCCGCGCACATTCTTGCATACGATTCGGCTGCACGCCTGCACGTCGAACTGGGTCAGCGCGCGAAGGCGCTCATGCCACTCGGCTCTCCGCCCCCATTCCTCGAAGTGCGCGAGTTGGAGGCGACAGCGGATGCCATGGAAAAGATGGGACTTGCACTGGAGCGGGCGGGCGTCGCCATGGGGGCGATCGTTCGGCTTTCCGCTCCGCCCGTTCCGAATGAGACCATGGCATTACAGGATATCGCAGATCAAATGGAGCGCTGCGAGGCGCGGATGCAAGAGCGCAGGTCCGCGTGCGCCGCTCTTGGGAAGGCGTCGCCGCCGCCGGCTCCCCGTGACGACTCAGCCCTCTACGGCTTGGTGGAACAACTCGCCGTCCTCGAAGGCCGGACGGAAGGCGCGGAGATGCGCCGGGCAGCCCTCACCTGCCTTGCCCCCGTCCCCGTCCCGCACTCCCTGGAGGCGCTCGAGGAGCTCATCCGCCGGGCGGACGCGCTCCACAAGGATATTGCTCGCATGGAAGCTCTCCGGGAGGAGGCCGAGCGTCAGTGCGCCCTCAAGCGCGAAGCCGTCCGCAAGGCGGTGGAGGACGTCGGGGCATGCCCACTCTGCGGGCATCCCATGGATGCAACCCATTTTCTGGAGACGGCCCATGCCGGAAGCATCGCCACCGCCTGAGCTGGAAGTCGTTCACCACGAGGGAGTCCTTTTTATAGGCGACCCTCACGTCGCGTCCTACCCGCCGGGTCACCGCCTGGACGACTATACGGGCGCGGCCCTCGGCAAGCTGCGTTTCTGCCTGGCTCTGGCGCGGGCGCGCCCGCTCCTCCCAATCATCCTGGGAGACCTCTTCCATGCGCCGAGGAACAACCCCAACCATATCCTCGTAGAGCTGATCGAGATGTTCCTCCCCCTGCGCCCCTGGGTTCTCGTCGGGAACCACGACAAGCACGAGGCGCGGCTTACGCGGGATGTTTCCCTCGCTGTCCTGGCGGCCGCGGGGGCCATCAAACTCCTGAGCGAACAGGGGCCCGCGGGGATTCTGGCCGCCGGAGGCCGGAGGATTTTGATCGGGGCGTCGCCCGACTGGACCCCGCTGCCCGGCGAGGTGGACCGGGGGGGCTGCGATTTCGTCGTCTGGACGGCGCATCACGATTTGCAGTTTCCGGGCTACGAGAACGGGCGGGTGCGTCTGAGGGAGATTCGGGGCGTTGACATGGTGGTGAACGGTCACATCCACACCCCGAAGCCTCCGCAGCGGACCGGGGCGACCCTATGGTGCAACCCCGGCAGCATCGTGCGGATAACCCGGAGCGTCACGACGCGGGGAATTCGTCCCGCCGCATCGATATGGCGACCCGGCCAGGAAGAGCCGGAGCTGTTCGAAATCCCCCACCAGCCTTTCGATAGCGTCTTTCCGCCTCTCACCGACGAGGCAGTCCATGGAAGCGCCGACGGCGCGCTTCCCGTGGACGAATCGCTTTTCATCAAGGGGCTCGAAAACCTGGCGTTGAGGAAAACCACCGAGGGCGTCGGGATCAAGACATTTCTTGAGGCGAATCTGGATAGGGGCGACCCCGTGGATCAAGTCATATGGGAACTATACGAAGAGGTGATGCATGACGAAGCAGACTAAGGCGAACGCGGATAATGGCGGAAGTCCGGAGGCGGCGAGGGACCAGGAGGTGAGGCGGCGTCTCGAAACGCTCCGGGAGGAATACGAAAAGCTCAACGAGCAGCGCATCGCAACCGAACGCGACAGGAAGAACCTGGAGGAGCAGTTGAGCGACCTCCGCGACAAGGCGATGAAGGAATACGGGACCAGCGACATCGAGGACCTCAGGAAGCTCCTCGCGGAGCGCCGCGCCGAAAACGAAAAGCTTGTCGAGGGTTACCGGGTCCATATTGAAGGCATCAAGACGGAGCTCGACCGGATCGATAGCGCCGAAATCCAGGGAGAGCAGGGATGAGTTCCGCCCCGCCGGAAGCCGGAGGATCTAGCATTCCTGGCGAGGGAGGCGACCCCGCCCGCATGGAGGCTCTCCCCGCCGCCCCCCCGGAGCTACGCTCCCGCTATGAAAAGATGCGTTGGCGGGAAGCCGATCTTCAAAAGCGCTTGGGCGTCCTGCGAAAGGAATTGGATAAGCTGGAAGCCTTTCTCGACGCGCAGCCCCGGATAGCGGAGCGCCTGGAGCAGCTTTGCCGCTCGCTCTTCGGGGAAATCCTGGACGAAGTTGAAAGGAATCTCACCTACGCTCTCCGGGAAGTGCTCGGGCAAGATCTCTCCGTCACCTCGACGCGGGACGTCCAACGCGGCAAGGTGGCCGTGTCTTTCGGCATAGAGCGCGGCGGAAAGCCCGAAGATATCCTCACCGGACAGGGCGGGTCCGTCTGCAATGTGATCTCGGTCGGGCTGCGCCTGATCGCCCTGTCGCAACTCGACGAAAAGCGCCATCGCCGGTTTCTCGTCCTGGACGAGCAAGACTGCTGGCTGCGCCCCGATCTCGTCCCCCGTCTCATGTCCATCATTTATTCCATTGCCCACCGGCTGGGATTTCAAATCCTGGTTATAAGCCACCACGACGTGGGACAGTTCCGGGAATGCGCCGACCGCATCCATCGGATCATGCCGGAGACGGAAGAGGGCGCCGGGGTGCGGGTGGATTCGGTTTGAAGTCCGCCCCGGAAAGGCGAGTCCTTTCAGGAAGGCGTCTCGGAAAATGGGGAGGGGAAGGTTGCGCGCTCAGGCTCGCACAGTAGATTGATCGAAAGCAAACTCCAACATTCATGATGCGTCTCTCGCTGAAGCATCGATGGCTTACGATCCGCTTTCGCTAATCCCGCAAGGTGGCGGCGAGACGGAGGGGATGGATGAGGAGGTCGAGGGCTTCGCCGATTCCGGGGACGACGACGTCGGCGGCAAGCATCGTCGTGGGAGACGCCCCTTCGGTTTGTAGGATGGCTACGCCGAGCGCGGATTCTTCGAGCATCAGGCGGTCGTTGACGCCGTTGCCCATGCAGGCGCAGGAGTCAGCCCCGAGGCGGCGGATGTATTCTCGCTTTGCGTCGGCCTGGTTGCCTTCGGGGATGACGGAGAGACGGCATGGGACTCCCGTAAGTTCGCGCGCGGCGCTCCCGAAAGTGTCGGCGGTCAGGACGTGGATCTCGACGCGCCCGGAGAGAGCTTCGAGGCGCTCCTCAACACCTGCGATGAGCCGTCCGTCGCAGGCGACCGTTCCGTTGTAGTCGAGCACCAGATGTTTTAGCTGTAGCATTCCACGGCCGGGAATATCGATTGCGATCATGCCGAAACCCCTCCGGCCCCACCCCCGAGGCAAAATATAACATACCGTTATATGGAGATATAAAAGAGTATCGCAGGGACGCCAGGGAATCTGGCGACGACCTCTCGCACGCGCGTAAGCCGCGATCGGCCCCACGCCTATCCCGGCAGGCAATCGCCATCGCTCGCCCCGTCACTCCCTGGATGCCAGAAGCATCCCGTGGAGCGCCGCGCCTAGCGCCCCCACCATGTCGGGGTTTTCCGGAATCAGCAGCGGTTCGTCGAACTGCTCCTGAAGGATTGTCCTGACGCATGCATTATGAGCTACGCCACCCGCGAACACAAGCGGCGTTTCAAGCCCCACGCGCCGCAGCATGGCCAGGGTGCGCTGCACAATCGCCAGATGGAGCCCCATGGCGATGTTCTCCGGCCGCTCGCCGCGCGCCATGAGCGACGTGGCCTCGCTTTCGGCGAACACCGTGCACATGCTGTTGATCTGGATGCGCCTGTCGGCTTCCATCGCGAAATTGCCAAAGGCCTCCAGGGGAACTTGCAGCGCGGTCGCCATGAATTCGAGGAATTTCCCAGTCCCGGCGGCGCACCGGTCATTCATCTCGAACTTTCCGACCTTGCCTCCTTCGGCGAGCGCAATCACCTTGGTGTCCTGGCCGCCGATGTCCAGCACCGTGCGCGCTTCGGGATAAAGATACCTCGCTCCCAGCGCATACGCCTGGATTTCCGTTATCGCCTTGACGTCCATTTCTCCGGCGGCCGTCTCGGCGAAAAGCTTCCTGCCATAGCCCGTCGCCACGATCCGACCGACCCGCACTTCCCGCATGAGCTTCCTGCACTGCGCGAGGGGATCGAACGTTGTCGGGGCCTTGACCTGATGCACCGGTCCCTCGTCGCCCATCACCACCAGTTCGATGGACCGGGACCCTATGTCGATTCCGGCGATGCCGCCGTTTTCATGCTGCATGACTAATACGCTCTGTCTGTCGATATGTTGGGCCCGTGGACGCGAAGAACACTCGAAACTCCGCGCCCCCCACGGGCGCATGCGCCAAGACGCTTTCGGGGCCCCGCTACCGGAGCATTTCGACGAAAGCCTCCACGCGGGTTTTGAGCTGTTCCACGTCCTCCATGCTATAATCAGTTTCGATCGAAAGCATCGGAACGCCAGCATCCTTCATTGCCCGCTCCACCTTGTAGGCTTCGATGGCATACGGTTGGCAAAACGAGAGCCCGTAGTGGATGACGCCGTCCGCCTTGAGGTCCTTCGCCATCGACGCGATGTTGCCAAGCCGCTCCGTGTTGGGGGTGAAGCAAGCGCAGTCGATCCGCATGTAGCGGTCGGCGAGGGCGTTCATGAACTCGTCCATGGTCTTGCCGCCCTCGTCCACCAGATCGCGCGTATTGCGCGCGCCAATGCACGACTCTTCGCCGACGATCACCGCACCCGATGATTCTATGACGTACGGGAGCTTCCAGTTGGGGACCGCCATGGGGCAGCCCGAGAGCAGGAGGCGGGGCGCATCCTTAGGCGCAACGCCTTCTCCCGCCTTCACGCGGTCCTCGATTTCGTCGCAGAGCTTGTTGATGCTTGCGGTGAAGCGGACCGGATCGTCGTAGAAGCTCACCTGGTTGATGAGCAGCACGTCGCGGCCCGAAATCGGGACGGGGCTCGCCGCCCGCAGGCTGTTCAAGCGCTGGAGCGCCCGCCGCCGGTCGTTCACCAGCTTGATGGCGTCGCGCAGGCTCTCCGCCGTTATGGCCTTGCCCGAGAGTTCCTCCATTTTGTCCTTGTAGCGCAGCATTTCCGTCATCCAGAGATCGCGGTCGCAGGCGCGCTTCATCTGCGGGATTTCCATGACGTAAACGGGCGCGTATTCCTCGAATATCTCGTAGGCTTTCTTCTTGCCGTCGCAGGTGGTTTCGCCAATCACCATATCGCAGGATTCGAGATAGGGGCAGAGCCTCGCCAGCTTGAAGCCGACGAAGGACTTGATGAGCGCACAGGTGTTTCTCGGGAGCACCTTCTCGGCGGCGTCCTTCCCCGCCTCCGCTCCCGCGCAGAGCCCCACCTGGACCGCTCCCGCCGCCAGGGTGATCTCCTCGGGCGCGAACACGCAGAAAGCCCCGACGATCTTTCGCCCCGCCTCCTTGGCGTCCTGAAGTTCCTTGATGCGGAGTCCATGCACCTCTGAGAGCACGAAATCTAGGTATTCCATGCCCTGGAGGCGCCCCGACTGGCTCAAGTAAATATCTCCATAGAATTTTCCAAGCACCTGGAGCAGACCGGAGTGGGCATCCAAGTCCAGGTTCAGCTTTTCCCACATGGCATCATACGAACTCATAGATTCCACCTCCAAAGGTTGACTCCACTTGATATTTCAATGGGTTATAGAGTGAACTTCCCACGTTTCCCTATATCGGGACGGGATGGACCCCTCACAACAACGGGTGCGGAAACGCCGCGCAGGGCGGGGTTCCGCACCCGCCAGTCTTTCTTAATAGATGCAATCTACTGATAGATCAAATAGGTTATGCCGATATTATTTTGTGATGCCATAGTCATCATTAAGCCTCACGACAAGGCGTCCGGGTTCAGGGACATGCCCCGCGCGGAAGAGGCGCTCCCGTTCTCCGCTCCTCCCCGCCCGGCGCTCAGCGCGAAGCGAAGCACATCTTCGGCGGCCGCTTTGTGGTAAAGCATATAAATATGGCTTACGGGGGCTGTCTCGAGATGCGTCCATCCGGGTTGCTTCACTTTTTGTGATTCGGCGGGGATGACCATATTGTCGATAGGCGAATAGACGGCAAGATGGGGGATGTCCGCGCGCGTTCCCGCCGCCTCGAGCCGTTTCAGAAACGGAGCGCCGCGGCGGATGTCCTGACTGGCCTTGCCCATCCCGAGCGCAGCCAGCTTGGAACCCTGGTGTGGAGAGGACAGCGTGACCACCCCGGCTATCTTGCGGGCGGGATTTGGCCTTTGCGCGTAAGCCCTCGCGATGACGCCCCCGATGCTGTGGCCGATGATGACGATGGGCTTATCCGCTATGTCTCTGGTCCTCTCCATGATCCACGCATCGAGCATTGGGAGCAGGTCGTCGATGGAATCCTTCCAGACGAGGCGCGGCCATGCAAAAATATTGGTGAAGCCGGCTTGCCTGAGCCAATGGCGGTAGAACAGCCAGCCGCTAGGGTTGTGGTACAGACCATGGATGAGGATGACCGTCGGGAGAGGCGAGGCCGGGTCTGTCTTCGGGTTCCATAACCCACGCCAGAAATAGAGCGGATTGATGATTATAGAGAGCATCTGGCTGTATGTGCTGAGCAAAACGCCCCTGAGGAGCAGCGCCCTAACGTTTCCTCCGGCCAGTTCCTCCACCCGGGCGCGGTAGGGGCTGTTTCCCGCTTCTATCCAGAACATCATGTAGGTGAAGGACGCAATGATGATAGACCACAAAAGGAGCAATCCCAGCATTATGTAAACAATAAACAATTTTACTCTCCCTTGGTTGATGATCGCACGCCGTTGCGAGAGGCCCCGCGACGCCGGACATCCAAATCATGGCCATCCGGAGCATTTGCGTTCGGAACGCGGATGCCGCGGAAATAGTGCGGTATGTCGCTTAGCCGCTCCACTGCCCAGCCGGGCGGGGGAAGCTCTCCCCGGATCACCCGCGCAAGGAGCCCATTCTCCCTCTCCGGGCGGTGGAGGACCCACAATGTTCGCAGCCCGGCCTTACGCGCGGGCTCGATGTCGAGCTCGTAGGAATCTCCCACCATCCAGCACTCCGAGGCAGTGGCGCCTGCAGCCGCGACGGCCCTCTGGAAGATTTCGACGGAGGGTTTCTTCACGCCCATGCGGAAACTGAGGGCAAAAAAATCGAGAAGTCTGCAAACTTCGGGACAATTCCGCAGAAATCCTTCATAAAAGGGATGCCAGACGTTGGAGACGACACCGAGGCGAAGCCCCATGTCCTGGAGGTGGGCAAGAGCTTTCGCGGCGCCGGGAATTTCCCGGACGCTCGCTTCCTGCTCCTTCCATACATCTTCCACCGCGCTTCGGAGGTCATCCGGACTCCGTCGCGGCAGGACGCTTTCCAGGGCCGCAGCGAGTTCTTGCGGCTCGCGGCAGTCGAGCGTCATGATCGCGCGTCCGAGCGCCTTCACTTCTTTCTCGGAAAGCGCCAGCCGGGCCCCGAGGAGTCGCCTGGCGGACAACTCTCCCCCCGTCGCAAGGGTCTGACCAATATCGAAGAACACCACACGAGGTCGCACAGCCAAATTACTCCCCACCCGTTTAACAGATTGCACAGCAACGAAGCGTCATCCCCTACCCCCCTGCCAACAGCTTGCTATTTAACACACTTTTCCCACAATGCTAAGCAGAGGATTTTACAGAAAACTCGGGGAGTCATTTTTGCATCAAAAAACGTAATAAAATATGAATAATCAGCTAGTTGTTCAGACTTCGCCATTGACTGGGGCTATCGTGGGAAAGGATGGGAAACGGGGCGATCCCGAAAGGCGGAGAGGAAAGCTCCAACCGGCGCGGGCGATTACTAGAGTGGAAGGGAGCCCGACGCACCCTCCGAGTCCATAAGGCTTAGGGCTGCTTCC
>CALFXO010000094.1 GCA_937958025.1 uncultured Syntrophobacteraceae bacterium | reverse complement strand
AGCAAGGGGGAGGCCGAGGAGCGCCCCGCCGTCCCGCGTGTGTGCGAGGATGTGTATTCCGACGCCTTGTCGGCGCTCCTCAATCTGGGATACAAATCCTCCGAAGCGGAAAAAGCGCTCATGAAGGCGCGGATGCGGGTGGGCGACGCGCCCGAGCTGGGCGCGCTCCTCAAGGAGGCGCTGCGGCTCATGGCGTAGCGCCCCGCCGGGCATGCCGCCTCGCAACGAATTGCCGTGCCCGCAAGATTTTGAATGTTATGATTTGGGGGTTTATCTTCTTGTAGGAGCGGCATCCTGCCGCGACTGGCGCCAGTCGCGGCAGGATGCCGCTCCTACGAATGCATGGCTTTCAGTCCTCCAACAAAAGAACACGGATTCTTATTTTTTGTCAGTGCACGGGGACCGGGACATGGCCGACAGATTGATCGAACCGGAGCGGAAAGACGACGATTTTTCCGTCGAGTGCAATCTGCGCCCTCGACGCCTCGACGAGTACATAGGGCAGAAGAGCGTCAAGGAAAACCTCAAGATTTTCATCGAAGCCGCGATGCAGCGCAAGGAGTCGCTCGACCACGTCCTGCTGCACGGGTTCCCCGGCCTCGGGAAGACTTCGCTCGCCGTCATTATAAGCCACGAACTCGGGGTGAGCATCAAGAGCACCTCGGGGCCCGTGATCGAGCGCACGGGCGACCTCGCGGCCATCCTCACCAACCTGGAGCCGGGGGACGTCCTCTTCATCGACGAGATCCACCGCATGAACCGGGTGGTGGAAGAAATGCTTTACCCCGCCATGGAGGATTTCAAGCTCGACATCATCATCGGGCAGGGGCCATCGGCGCGCACGGTGAAGCTCGATCTTCCGCGCTTCACCCTGGTTGGGGCGACGACGCGCGCGGGGCTTCTTTCGCCGCCGCTCCGCGACCGCTTCGGGGTGTCGCTCCGGCTCGAATTCTACAAGACCGATGAGCTAAAGGAAATTGTCGTGCGGTCCGCCCGCATCCTTGGCATAACCATGGACGAGGAGGGCGCGCGGGAAATCGCCCGTCGATCGCGGGGGACGCCGCGCATCGCGAACCGCCTTCTGCGTCGTGTGAGGGACTACGCGGAGGTGCGGGCCGACGGCAAAATTTCCCGCGCCGTGGCGGACCTTGCGCTCCAGATGCTCGACGTGGACGAAAAGGGCTTCGACCGCATGGACCGAAAAATCCTGAGCACCATCATAGAGAAGTACGACGGCGGCCCGGTGGGGCTCGACACGCTGGCTGCGTCGGTTTCGGAGGAGAAAGACACGATAGAGGACGTTTACGAACCCTTCATGATCCAGGAGGGCTTTCTCAAGAAGACGCCGCGGGGGCGCGTGGCCACCCGCATGGCTTTCGAGCACCTGGGCGTGGCGTTTCGCCGGGAGCAGCAGATGCGGCTTTACTGACCCCGGCGTCCGGCGCCCGCTCCGCTTCCTCCCTGGGGGTGGATCGGACCGGAGACCGGCTGGAATGCACTCGTGTTGTAAAGAGGTGAAAACATGTTTTCTCCTGCTGACAGGAAAATCGCGGGAGGCGTCGCACCGTTCGGCGCTTCCCTTATTCTTTTCGCCGGAGTGTTTGCCCTGCTGGGGCTCGCCTCCTGCTCCGGCGGCAACGCGGACAAGGCCAAGGCCGAAGCCAAGCGCGCGAATCCGCCCGTGCCGGTCACCGTGGCCGAAGCGGTCGTGAAGGACGTCCCCATGGAGTTGACCGCCATAGGCAACGTGGAGGCCTACAACACGGTGCAGATCAAGGCGCAGGTTTCCGGGGAGCTCACTACGGTTCACTTCGAGGAAGGGCAGAACGTCAAGATGGGCGACATGCTCTTCACGATCGATCCCCGCCCGTACGAGGCGCGCCTCAAGCAGGCCGAAGCCAATCTCGCCAAGGAAAAAGCCCAGCTCGAATATGCGCGAAAACAGGTCGATCGCTACGGCTCCGTAGTGCAGAAGGGCTATGTATCCCAGGAGCAGTTCGACCAGATCCGCAGCAACGCCGCCGCCCTCGATGCCTCCATCCAGGCGGACGAAGCCGCGATAGAAAACGCGAAACTGGAACTCAAGTATTGCTACATCCGCTCCCCTATTAACGGCGTCGCCGGAGACATCGGGGTCGATCAGGGGAACGTCATCAAGGCGAACGACGACAAGGCGCTTGTGACCATCATGCAGGTGACCCCGATTTACATCACTTTTTCCGTGCCCGAGCAGGACCTGCCGGAGGTGCGCAAGCACATGGCGGCCGAAGGGCGCCTGCCGGTCCGCACCACGACGCCGGGAGGCGACCGCCCGGTGACGGGCGACCTCATGTGCGTCGACAACACCGT
>CALFXO010000093.1 GCA_937958025.1 uncultured Syntrophobacteraceae bacterium | reverse complement strand
GGTCGTCCGGCACGATCACTTCCATGTTCCGGTTCGCCTGATCAATGATGACCTTAGAGATAATGGCGGGAGCCAGCGCGTTCACCACGAATTTTGCAGGGTCCATGTTCCATGGAACGATGTCTATCTTTTCTCCCCGAAGCTCCTGCACCACACTCTGGACGCGCGTTCCTTTCATGCCGACGCAGGCGCCCACCGGGTCGACGTCAGGGTTCTTGGAGACGACGGCGATCTTTGACCGCGATCCCGGCTCGCGCGCCGCACTGATGATGCTGACCACACCCTCGGCGATTTCCGGCACTTCCGTGTGAAAAAGTTGAATCAGAAAATGCGGGTGCGTCCTGCTGAGAATGATTTGGGGGCCTTTGCTGATCTTGCGCACCTCTAACACGTAAGCGCGGATGCGGTCTCCGTGGCGGTAGACTTCCCTTGGTATCTGCTCTTTCGGGGGGAGGAGCGCCTCGGCCTGACCGAGGTTCACCACGATTCCATTCTTATCGACGCGCTGCACCAATCCGCTAGCGATTTCACCCTTGCGGTTTTTGTACTCCTCGAAGACGACTTCCCGCTCCGCGTCCTTCATCTTCTGAATGATGACCTGCTTTGCTGATTGGGCCGCAATGCGCCCAAGCGTCTCCGTATCCATCCTGATTCCAAGTTCGTCGCCAATCTGGCTCTCGGGGTCCAGTTGAAGCGCTTCCTCCAGGGAAATCTGCTTCTCTTCGTCTTCTACCTCCTCCATCACTTCCTTGAAGAGGAAAGCTTCCATTTCCCCGAACTCATCGTTGAAAGTCACATCGACTTCCAGTTTATTGCCGTATTTCTTTTTGATGGCGGACTTGATTGCTTCTTCCAGTGTATGGATCAGAATCTGGCGGTCGATTCCTTTCTCCCGACTGACCTGATCGATCAAGCGCTTGAGTTCGCTGGCCATGCCTTCATCTCCTCGGTGAAACATTCATTACGAGCTCGGGATAAGCTCGGCGACGGGAAACGCTCTCTAGCTCCCGGTGGATTCAAAGTAACAGAGTTGCGCCCGCTCCAGAAAACTCAAAGGGATGATGCACTCTTGTCCATCACAATCTAACGTGATGCTTTCCGCACCGGCGTCCGTCAGCCTGCCTTTGAACTTTTTCCGTCCTTCGATCGGCGCCGCCGACCGAACTTTGACGATGCTCCCGATATGCTTCCGGAAATGCTCCACCTTCCGCAGAGGGCGATCGAGCCCCGGAGACGATATCTCCAGATGATAAGGGACATTGACAACATCGGCCACATCAAGGACGTCTCCCACGACATGGCTGATCCGGGCGCAATCGTCGACGGCGACTCCATCTTCCTGATCGATGTAAATCCTCAGGACCCACCCTGGCGCCTCGCGGCGGTATTCGATCTCGAGGACCTCAAATCCCTCCGATGCGATAACCGGCTCGAGCAGCGCCCAAATCTGGGCGATGAACTCTTTTATCTTATCCCCGCCTTCAGTCATGTCGCTCCCGACTTTTGCTCATTATATCAACGGAGTAATGATTTTTCTCCGCAAACAAAAAAAAAGCGGGCATACAATGCCCACCTCTAGTAGCTGACCAGATGATATTCTCGCCAAAAAAAATTACATTTTTCGCAAAAATGAAGTCACCCTTGTCATCCACAGATCGAAGTAAGCGCATTGCCGTTGTGCACGCCGGCCTGCAACCACCTCAAAAAGGGAAGCCTCCCCAAAAAGCGAAGGAACACTTTTTAAAATGGAGCGGGCGACGGGATTCGAACCCGCGACCCCAAGCTTGGGAAGCTTGTGCTCTACCAACTGAGCTACACCCGCCCGATTGCGTGACGAGAGGAATACTACCTATGTGCGCGTTTCAAGTCAAGCGTAAAGTGTTTGCAATGTCGGATGCAATGCTCCTCATTGTCGCTCCTATGGAAATGTCCGTCAGAAGTCCTGATTATCTTTTGACTGTGCAGGGCTGGCTGAGTATACTCAATATACGTCAGAATCTCTTTAGATGAGCACTGCGCATCTAGGAGACGCTTCCAATTGATGTTCTATTCGTGACACGACATTTGTGAAATAACGTATTTACGCCGGAAGCCCCGGCGGATTGCCCCGCCTTTTCTCCAGACCGAGGCAGCTATGCAGGAAGAACAGATCAGAGCAAGGATAAAGGAGTTCACGCGCTTTCCGCCCCAGGGAAAAATCAACATAGTTCAGGACACCAGCCAGTTCATGCAGATAGGCGTGGACGACGTGATGGAATTGGAAGGGGAGCACTACCTTGTGCGCGGCGAGGAAGTCGAAGGCCGGTTCGGATTGGACGGAGAGCCGAAATTTTGGGTTAAGAAAGCCATCGACTTGCGGGACGGCTCCGCCAAGGTCATTAAGCTGGAATTTTACGAAACTTTCGTGATGCGCATCGGCGACCATGAAATAAAGTGCTTTCGAAGCCCGAAGAAGGAATCCCGCATCCTCGATAAGGTGAGAGGGGACTTGCGCTTCATGCAGGGATTCACCGCACGGGATGGCGCAGGCAACGCCGTGAGGATTCTGGACAAGATTCAGGGGCGCAGGTTCTGGGACATTATCAATGACCTCTCTGGACTGGACCACAAGACGTATTTCGAGCGTCATTTTCCGGGAATCTTCCGGAATATCCTGATTTGCGTCGAAGCCATAGGCGCTCTGCACGAGATGGGAGAGTTGCATGGCGATATAAGAAACGACCACATATTCATCGAGCATGGGACAGGCGCTTACCGATGGATCGATTTCGACTACACCTATGACTGGGCGGAGAGCCCTTTCGGCGTCGACCTCTTCGGACTTGGCAACGTGCTGCTTTTTACTGTCGGGGGAGGGTTTCACAGTATAAAAGACCTCAGCTCCTGTGGGCCGGAGGGAATGCGCGTGGCATCCTGCGTGACCCCCGATGACCTCTCTCTTTTCTTCAAGCACAGGATTAGCAACCTGAAAAAGTTGTTTACCTATATTCCTGAGAGCCTGAATAATGTTTTGCTCCGGTTCAGCCATGGGGCGGAAGTGTTCTATGAGAGTTCTGACGAGCTTTTAGAGGACTTGCATGGTTGCCTCAAAGACCTGCCGGACATTGCCCCGGAGGAGAACGGAGCAGTTGTGAACTGACGTCGGGTTCCCGACGCGCCGTCGTCTGGACTGTTAACGGAAAGGAGGGCTTGGAAGTATGACCGTGAAAATGCTCGTTTCGATCGATCTTTCGGAAAATTCCCTGAGGGCCGTGGACTACGTAGGGGCGATGCTGGCATGCCATTCCGACGCCGAGGTCACTCTCCTGCACGTCATCAAGGAGCCCTCGCCTGACATCCTCCTGGACGACGCCGAGCGGCATGAGCAGGTGGAGAAGCTGCGCGTGGAGATGCTGGCCCTTATGGAAGAGGCTGCCAAGCGGCTTACGTCGCGGGGCATCGTCGAGAAGAGGGTGTGCCTTAAGATTCAAGCCTGCAAGAGCCCCGTGAGCGTGGCCGAATTGATCCTCGCCGAGCAGGAACTCGGCGGCTATGGGACGATCGTGGTGGGGCGTCGCGGCATGAGCAAAAAGGAGGAATTTCTCTTCGGGAGCGTCTCCAGCAAGGTGGTGAGGGAAGCCAGGCATTGCGCGGTCTGGGTAGTCGAGTAGGCGCGAGCGTCGTGCTCCGCCGCGCTTCTTTGGGTGCGGTGGCGGAACTCTCGTGAACCTGCGGTTTACAACTTCACGTTTTCTTTCTCGGCCGTCGCTTCGACGATCTCCTGCAAGATGGCGCGAATATCGTATTTGAAATTCCATTCCGGGAAGTCTCTCTTGAACTTGCGCACGTCGGAGATCCACCAGATGTGGTCGCCCGCGCGGGCCTGATCCGAAAGAACGTAATTCAGCTCCCGCCCGGAGATGTCCCGGACCATAGCTATGGCTTCCAGCATGGAGCAGTTGCTGTGACGGCCTCCCCCCATGTTATAGACGGAGCCCGCTTTGGGTGCGTTGAAGAAACTCCAGAAGGCGTTCACTAGGTCGAAGCTGTGGATGTTGTCGCGGACCTGCTTGCCCTTATAGCCAAAGATGGTGTAGGGACGCCCTGTCAACTGGCATTTGACGACGTAAGCAAGGAAGCCGTGCAACTCGGCCCCGCTGTGAGATGGGCCGGTCAGGCAGCCGCCCCGGAAAACGGCTGTTTTGATTCCGAAATATCTTCCATATTCCTGGCACATGACGTCCGCCGCCACCTTGCTTGCTCCAAAAACGGAATGTTTCGACTGGTCGATGCTCATCGACTCGTCGATGCCGTGTTCGGAATAAGGATGGTCGGGGCCGCATTCCCAACGTGTTTCCGTTTCAACAAGAGGGAGGAAATTGGGCGCGTCGCCATACACCTTGTTGGTGGAGGTGAAGATAAATACCGCGTCCGGGGAGCATTCCCTGACTGCTTCAAGGAGATAGAGCGTCGCGGCGGCGTTCACCGTGAAATCCGTTATGGGCTCGCGCGCCGCCCAGTCGTGGGACGGCTGCGCCGCGCAGTGCACCACGAGCGCTATTTCTTTTCCATACTTCCTGAAGGTGGCGAGGAGCGTTTCCCTATCCCTTATGTCGAAGGTCAGGTGGGTGTAGCGGGGAAGGCTTGTCCTGAGCTTTTGTGCGTTCCAGTCCGTAGATCCGTCTTCGCCGAAGAAGTAGGCCCGCAGGTTGTTGTCTATCCCTAAAACGTCCATTCCCTGAGCATGGAGGAAGCGGGCGGTTTCGCTGCCAATGAGACCCGACGATCCCGTTACGATGGCCACCGACATGGCGTTTGTCTCTCCTTTGCGGTCGACGCACAATAAATCAGCTGAATACTAGTTGCAGATCGGCGCGATGCGCATCAATCCAGGAGTAAATATCTTGCACGATATGTGCCGGACGCAACTTGGGCTCCCACCCGAATGCGCTTCGGGCTTTGGAGTAGTCGGTCACATAATAAGGAATGTCCACTTCAGCCGTAGCCGGGGATGATCCCATCTCCAGTTTTTTGCCGACAATGTTTTGACATAGCGTCGTATATTCCAATAGGCTGACAGAGCCTTCCAAGCCCCCCCCGATGTTGAAGACATCGCCCCGGAATTCCTGAAGCTTTGGAATCTGAAGCTTCAGAAGCTCGAAAAGATCGCGGGGATGAAGAATATCCCTCACCTGCTTTCCCTTTCCGCCAAATCCCGTATAGGAGAGTGAACCGCCAAAGGCGTGCCGGGCAACCCAAAGAGTGAAGACCCCCTGGTCGGTTTTGCCGAACTGTCCGGCTCCGGCTATCACCCCGCACCTGTTGATGACGGCGGGGTATTTGTAGTTGTATGCGTATTCCTCGATGAAAAGCTCGGATGCAAGCTTGGATGTTCCATAGAGGGAGCGGAATCCGGACCCGACCGTTGGGAATCGCTCCGAGATTCCCGAGTTCGTAAACCCGCCAGGTTGACCGGCGGTTTCTGGTTCTAAGCGGGTGTGAGTCTCGTTGAGACGGATTCCCCTTAGCGCCGGTATGGCATAGACCCTGCTGGTCGAAAGAAAGATCATCCCTGCTTCACATCGCCTGCCATACTCCAGGCAGTTGAGCGTCCCGGTGAGATTCGTGTCTATGAGGTAAGTTGGAGACTGCCCACCCGTGCCCGCGTGGACGCTCGGCTCCGCCGACGCCTCGATGATAAGATCGTAGCCGCCGGGGATGTCCTCGAGATCAGAACGGTTTCGGATGTCGCCGTGCACGAACGCGACGTCAATTTTCTTAAAAAAGGCAAGATTTCGCTCGGAGCCGCGACGCTTCAAATTGTCGAACGCCGTCACTTTCCACTCAGGGCGCTCTTCTCTGAAGAGCTTGGCAAGCGAGGAGCCTACAAACCCAGCCCCGCCGGTGATGAGGATTTTCATAAGACGCCTGCAGGCATCGGAGCCGGTTCAGTTATCCCGGCGGGATGCGGCATGAGTTTGCGGTTTGCGGCGACGGCTGAAGTCTAACGTGCCTGGCTTCTGCTGGCGCCACCGTGTGAGTGCGCCAGATCACATCAATTGCGCGTAATACAGAATGCTGCTCAGTCCCAGGCCGCTCCCTATGGCCATGTACAAAGACGCCAGCGCAAGACGCGGCAGGGCGGAATGACGTAGGGCGAACCCGAGGGCCATCATTACGACGATGAGGACATAGCTTTTCCACGCCTGGAAGGCGAATATGCAAACCTTTTCAGGCTTCTGTGCGATGCGGGCGATGTTCTTCCGCGCAATGCGCGAGAAGCCGAAGCGATAGATGACCGCTCCGGCCCCGAGGCCTACGCCCGCCCCTAAGAGGTTTGCGGGCCAAGGGGCGTCCATGAGCCAATATACGGCTGCGGCGCACAATCCGACGCCAACCGCGCTCCATAGCAGACCCGCTACGAGCCATAGAAAACGCCGCGCCACGGACGGCTTATACTTTGCCAGCGTATTGGATTCTTTCAGCCTCTTCATGCGAAGCCCTCACTTATCAGTGTCGGGGTCAAGAAATGGGTTGAAATATCCGAAGCGCAGATTGGGAAACTTCTCCCTGACGCGCGCCATCCATGGGCGCACTCCCAGAATCTTTCCTCCCGGTCTGTAACCGAGGGCTTTCAGGCACCATTCGGGGTCTATGTTGAGATTCCGCATCTGTATGAGGTCCAAGCCGGTCTCATCGATAAAGCGGCAAAGCTCCTGGAACTCCTCTTCCTCGTCGGTGACGCCGGGGAGCATCAGGTAATTTATCGACGCGAAGCCTCCGCTGGCCTTGACTGCGCGGATGGAACGCTTCAAGTCCTCGATGGCGTAGCCCTTTGGCCGGTGATACGCCTCGAAATACCGAGGGCGGCAGCTGTTTATGCTCACGCGGATGCTGTCCAGACCCGCACCGCAAAGGGCTTCCACCTTGTCGGGAAGGCTCCCGTTGGTGTTCAGGTTGATCGTTCCGCGATTTGTGGTCCGACGCATCATTGCGATCAGATCGGAAGAGCGTCGTGTAGGGAAAGAGTGTAGATCTCGGTG
>CALFXO010000092.1 GCA_937958025.1 uncultured Syntrophobacteraceae bacterium | reverse complement strand
GGTCTACAGCAAAGGGATCTCCCTTACCAAGAAGGCAATGCAAGAGATTGAGAGTAGGAACTTTTCGGAGCCACACCATGGTTAAACAATCTGAGCAGTCAGCAGTGAAGTCACCTCTATCCGTAAGAGTGGAGTATGCGCCGTTCGTAAACTTTGCGATGCAGCAGAACTCGGTCCCGCTGCTAAAGGCGCTCTCCGTGACGAACCTCTCGGATAAGGCCGCCACTAGCGTGCTTGTCCGTGTGTGGAGCGATCCACCGGTCATAGCGGAGAAGACGTTGAGGGTGGACATGATCGCCCCTGATAAGAGCTACGCTTTCACGGACCTCGCTCTCACGCTCCTGCGCGAGCCTCTCCGGAAGCAGTCCGAACGCGAGGAGGGGCACCTGTGGATCGAGGTCGCCGCCGATGGCGTTTCACCCAGTCGGCAGCCATTCCCCCTCTCGATCCTGGCCTACAACGAGTGGTTCGGCGTCTCGTCGCTTCCGGAGATCCTCGCCGCGCATGCACTACCCAACGACCCGGTCGTGGAGCGCATATTGGCCGAGGCGTCGAGGATGCTTTTGGAGAAGACGCAGGATGGCTCGCTATCAGGATACCAGAGCGGCGATCCACGTCGCGCGTACGCCCAGGCCGCTGCAATCTATTTCGCGGCCGCCAAGCAGAAGATCAGCTACATCAACCCACCGGCAAGCTTCGAGAAAACCGGGCAGAAAATCAGGACTCCCGAGCACCTCTTGGACACAAAGCTCGGCACCTGCATGGACACCACCATGCTTCTCGCCGCGTGCTTTGAACAGGCGGGACTTAGACCAGTGGTCGTGTTAGTGGATGGACACGCCTTCCCCGGCGTTTGGCTCGTGGATAAGTCCCCCGATGACGCCGTGACCGGCCACGCCTCGATCCTCTCGAATCGGATCGCCCTGGGCGAACTCCTAGTCGTCGAATCGACAGGTATAACCAAAACGCCGCCGCTGAGCTTCAAGATCGCGCTGGAGCAGGCAAATACTCATCTCCAGAGCGAGGACCGCTTTCACTTTGCACTGGACGTGAAGGCCGCTCGCGGGGCCGGTGTCCGCCCTTTGTCGCTGACGGAGAAGGATCGTGGATCGGCGGACGAGGGAATCCGCTCTGGTGGAGATCCCGCGTCCTTCGATGAAGACCTGACCGCCCCAATGTTTGTTGCGGAGGCTGGCGGCGTTGGACTGACGAACCCTCCGCCGGGTCAGGAGAACGCCACCGACCGGCTCGCGCGATGGAAGGCCAGTCTGCTCGACCTCAGCCTGCGGAACCGTCTGCTCAACTTCAAGGACTCCAAGAAGTCGATCCCGTTGCTTTGCCCCGACATCGCCGGGCTGGAGGACGCGCTGGCCGACGGCAAGGCATTTCGCGTGCGCCCGAAGCCGGATGCCTGGGGGGAGGCCGACCCCCGAGACGCCGCCCTGCACCAGGAACAAACGGGCGGGGATGCCTTGGCCGCCTACCTGCGCGAAGAAATGTCGCAGCGAAGGCTACACGCCGCCGTGGGGGAGCGTGATCTCGCCGACCGTCTCACCGACATCGAGCGAACCACCCGCCTGGGCATGGAGGAGGGAGGCGCGAATACGCTGTTCCTGGCCCTTGGCTTCCTTGTCTGGACGGAGACGCCGACGAGCGACATCGAACGCCGGGCGCCCATACTTCTGATCCCGATGAGCATCGAGCACAAGTCTGTGCGCAATGGGTTCAGCATCCAGCGCATCGACGAGGAATCGCGGATCAATATCACGCTGCTCCAGAAGCTCAAGGCGGATTTCGGCATCTCCATAGAGGGCTTGGACCCACTGCCCGAGGATGGGTCCGGTCTGGACGCGCCCAAAATCATGCGGACCATCCGCAACGCGATCAAGCGCGAGCCGCGCTGGAAGATAGAGGAGGAAGCCTGCCTCACCATCCTCACCTTCTCACGGTTCCTCATGTGGCTGGACCTTGAGGCAAACGCGGAAGAGCTCAAGAACAACGCGGTGGTTCGCCACCTGATCGAGACTCCGAACGAACTGTTTGACCCAGGCGCGTCATTTCCCGACCTGGAGACCCTCGATGACCGTTATCCGCCATCTGAGACATTCTGTCCACTTCACGCCGACTCCTCCCAGCTGCGCGCCGTCCATGCGGCGGCGGAGGGGCGAACCTTCGTACTGCAAGGCCCGCCGGGCACCGGTAAGTCTCAGACGATCACCAACCTGATCGCCCACTGCCTGACCGTCGGAAAGCGTGTATTGTTCGTAGCCCAGAAGCGAGCGGCGCTCGACGTGGTGCATAAGCGCCTGACGGATGTCGGACTCGGGCCTTTCTGCCTGGAGCTGCACTCGAACAAGGCGACGAAGGAGTCTTTCCGAACACAGGTGCGCGAGGCGCTCACCGTGGCCGGCGCCGGAGCCAGCGACCGCTGGGAGATCGAGACGAACCGCCTTGCCGGGCAGCGGCAGGCGTTGAACGATTACGCACGCGACCTCCACGCCTCACGCGCCTTCGGTAAGAGCCCGTACTGGGTCATATCGAGGCTCATAGGCCATGGGGGTGAACCGAAGATCCCGCTGGACCTCGGCGATCCCAGCGGACGGGCGATCGAGGAATTTGAGCGGATGCGAACCGCCGTACGAGAGATGGCTGAGGCGGCGCGCATCTCCGGCAATCCGGCAGGACATCCATTAGGCGCGGTCCGGCTGTCCACCTGGGCCTACGGCATCGAGGACGACGCGCAGAGGGCCATCCAGGGGGCCGAGGAGGCGCGGCGAAGCCTGAAAGACATCGGGTTATCGGTTCTGCCTGACCTGGAACTCCAGATTGAGGAAGCATCGTTTTCGGACCTTAAGATTGCGGGCGAGCTGACAGCCCTGCTGGAGACGGCTTCAAACGTCACCCTGGATATCCTCTCCGAGCGCGACTGGCAGCGCACCAAGGCCAAGCTGACCAGATGGATCGAGCTAGGACGCGGGTGCGCCGCGAGGCGGTCGACCCTGCTGGAGACTTACACTGATGGACTCCTCGCGCTGGACGTCTCTGGCTTACTGGAAAAGCTACTAGCAGGAAAAGAAGCCTGGCTCTGGAAAAAGTGGCGTTTAGGGGTCTTCGTCCGCAAGACTGTGCAGGCCGTCCGCAAGGACGGCAAGAAACCCAAGGACCTGCAAGCCCTGGAGGAGGAACTTGGCCAAGCGCTGACCGTGATCGAGGAGATCGCCAAGCTGAACGCCCAAAGCGGAGCGCTCTCCAGGCTCTTCGGCTCCTATTGGCAGGGACTCGATTCCCAGTGGGACGAGCTGGAGTCGATCACAACCTGGGTGGATAGGCTTCGCGCGGTCCTCGACCGCGCTCCAGGCGCGAACCTGGACGCCAAGCTGAAGACCGGGGGTGCATGGATGCGTCTCGCCACGGAGGGCCGCTCATTGTTCGCCGCCGGCGCTCCCGCCGCGCAGCAAGCCCAGGCTTTCAGGGACGCTCTCCAGAGCTTTGACGATCAACGCATGCTCCTGGCCAACCTTTTACACCTGGACGTCCACATGGCTTGGGGCGGAGAGGCCGATGCCCGGATGCTGGTGAAGGCCGAGACGACTTTACGAAACCTGGCCGCGAATCTGTCTCGCTTGCGGGATTGGACGCACTATCAGGCATCGCGCGCAGTGATCGTGGAATATCACCTTGCCGAGCTCGCGGAGGCCCTCGAACATGGGCAGATCGGCGCTCATCAGTTGGAAAGAGCGTTCGAGCACTCGTTTGCCGACTGGTGGGCGCGCACCGTCTTGCGGTCGATTCCTTCCCTAGCTGGATTCATTGGAGAAAGGCACAACCTGAAGATTCGGGAGTTCCGGGAGCTTGACGCCATTGTCGCCGACTTGACCAGGAAGGAAATGTTCGCGCGGATCGCCAGCGTGATGCCGCGAGCAGCGTCGGCCGGACAGCGCACGCCCGCGAGCTCCGAAGCCGGTTTGCTCCAGCGGTTCGCGCAAGGCGGGCGCAAAACGATCCGACGCATCTTCAAGGAGTGTCCCAACGCGCTCGCCAAGTACAAGCCATGTGTTCTTATGTCCCCGCTATCGGTGGCCCAGTTCATAGGCGCGGACTTCCCGAGGTTCGACCTTGTGGTGTTTGACGAGGCGTCGCAAATGCCAACCTACGACGCTATTGGCGCTATCGCGCGTGGAAACCAGCTCATTGTGGTTGGCGACTCCCGCCAGCTCCCGCCCACAAGCTTCTTTGAGCGACAGAAGAGCGACGAGGAATACAGCGAGGACGATCCGCACGAAGAACTGGAGAGCATCCTGGAGGAAGCGGAGGCGGGGGGGATAAAATCCCTGCGCCTCGACTGGCACTACCGCAGCCGCCACGAGAGCCTGATCGCCTTCAGCAACCGGCAATACTACGAGAACCGTCTCCACACTTTTCCAGCGGCGCTGGCGGAGCATCCTCTGCTCGGGGTCCGGTGGCGGGAGGTCCCTGACGGGGTGTATGACCACGGGAAGTCACGCACAAACCGCAAGGAGGCGGAGACGGTGGTCGCCGAGATTGTCAGGAGATTGCGCGACCCCCAAGAGCAGAGCAACTCCCTTGGCGTGGTCACTTTCAGCCAAGCGCAGCAGGGACTCGTCGAGGACCTTCTGGATGCGGCGCGGGGCGAACACCCGGAAATCGAGCCATTCTTCACGACGGTCAATGAACCCGTATTCGTGAAAAACCTTGAGACAGTCCAGGGAGACGAACGGGACGTAATCCTGTTCTCTATTTGCTACGGGCCGGATGCCGCAGGGGTCGTTCGTATGAACTTCGGGCCGTTGAACAACAAGGGAGGGGAGAGAAGGCTTAACGTCGCCATTACCCGAGCCCGCAAGCAGCTGTTGGTCTTCTCCCGGCTACGGCCGGAGCAGATAGACCTCTCCCGGACCGAGGCAACCGGCGTGCACCACCTTCGGACCTTCCTCGACTTCGCTAAGCGTGGTCAGGCGGCGCTTGTAGAAGAGGTTTCCCGAACGAATGGCGAGGTGGAGTCTTTTTTTGAACAGTCGGTCCTGGATGAATTGACCAAGAGGGGCTGGCTCGTGGATGCTCAGGTGGGCTGCTCGGGGTACCGGATCGACCTCGCCGTCCGAGATCCCGATGCCCCTGGGCGGTACATCCTGGGCGTCGAGTGCGACGGCGCGAACTACCACAGCGCCAAGTCGGCCCGCGACCGGGATCGACTTCGCCAATCCGTGTTGGAGGGTCTCGGCTGGCGGCTGCACCGAATTTGGTCAACCGACTGGTGGTGCCAGCGCCCCAAGGAAATTGCAAAACTCGAAGAGGCGCTCAAACTGGCGGAGCAGAAATCCGTGGCGGCTAACGACATGGACCTGAGTCCCCCGGCAAACCTCCCTCAGGCGCAAGCGCCAATCGACGAGCCCGGTGTGCAGGTTGTGAATCAGCAATTCGCGAAGGCTCCCGAAGTCGCCGAATGGAAGCCCGTGGAACCCGCCCCGGTCGGTGTGGAGCTTTCGGGGCAGACTATCTACCGGCACTACTCGCCGAGCACCCAGGCATTTTCAGGCGACCTTCACGACCCGGCTAACACACCCATAGTGCGCGACTTGGTCAGGATGATCGTCGCCATCGAGGCGCCCCTTCTGTTCGATTCGCTCTGTTACGAAGTCGCGTCTGTCTGGGGACTGAAGAGGGCGGGGAGCCGCATCCGAGAGGCAATACAAAGCGCGGTCAAGTACAATGGCTTTCTTGTGCGCAGAACTGGGAAACGCGAGTTCGTCTGGACCAGAGAGCTGACCGAAAAGCCATATATGGAATTCCGCATCCCTGGAGAGGGAAGCCCAAAGTCGCGCACGGCGGAAGAAATCTGCCCGGAGGAAATCGCCAATGCGGCGGCTCAAGTCCTCACATTGCACATCAGCATGGGGCAGGATGACCTTGCGCGAGAGACCGCTAAAGTATTCGGCATCACGCGGCTCGGCCCAAAAGTGCGGTCGTCCTTCGATGAGGGCATCGAACTTTTGAAAGAGAATGGCGGGTGTCGCGTCGAGGGGGAGAACTTCGTCGCGCCGTGAGGAGGGAAGGAATCAAGCCCACATCCTCGGGCCGAAGGAATAGTGGAATTTAAGTCTATGCGTCAAGTGTGTTGACCCCCTGAAGGGAAGTCGGTGCAGATTGGCGCCAAATCGGCGGGAAGACGTAACGAAAAAGAAGCGCCGTGCCACGCTCGAAACATTCCGAAGTTGCACCCGAGGGACCGGGTATGGTGCAACCGTTAAGCCCCTTTGGTTTTAACCAGTTTGCGTCCGTCTTTTTCAGATTGCTGCATCTCGCTTCCGAGTTTTTCACTCCACGCTCCGCGGCTTGCGTGCTATGATTTCTCCGCTGGTGATTTCCTTTTGCGCTGATTTTCTCATTCTTCAAGCGATGGTTAGGGCTAAGGATCGGAAGGATCGATGGATGGATCTGGAAGTTTTTTTCAACACGCTCATGCAATTACGTCCACCATGGCGAGTTGAGCGGGTGGAGTTGACAGAAGGCAAAAGCTCCACAACAGTAGACGTGCGCGTAGGATGCGTGGAGAGCGCCCTCGTCGCGTTATGCCCCGAATGCGGCAATGCGTGCAGCATTATTGCCATCCGTGAAATCCGGGCGTGGAGACACCTGGACCTTTGGCGGACCCCCACCATGGTGCACGCGGAGCTTCCCGTCGTCAACTGCCCCGAGCACGGCAAACGCTCTGTTCGCCCACCCTGGGATGGAAATCCAACTTCGGGAGCCACGGCCGCTCTAGAGCAGGAATTTGCCGAAATAGCGGACGCCGTAGGGGCAAAGAAGGCAACGGTCCTATTAGGCCTGGAAGACGACAGTTCCATCACCCCATCTTTTCTCCGAAAGAGAGCAAAAGTCGCCAAGAAAGCAAAGAAGAAAGCCGAGGACGTCACATCCGAAGGAGGTGCGATCGAAGCCCGCAGAGCCCATCAACTCTCCATTTTTGCACAGAACGACCTATCCTTCGTAAACGAGGGGCTCAGGGCCCTCAAAAATCTCCAACTCGAAGAAGCCAGAGAGTCATTTTACAAGCATCGTAAGGCTTATCCCAAGGGAAGCGACGTCAGGGCGTGGGAGACCCTCACGGAACTGCTAATCCAGAAGTTCGCCGAAGCGCCAGCCGATCCGGCGTCACGCGCGGCTCATCTCCATCGGGCATGGAACACAGTGGATGACCTCACGGATTCCCGTGAAGGAAGCCATCAGAGCAGAGCGATTTTGGATGAACTGAAGAAGAACTTTTTCCTCAAGATAATCCAGGATATGGATAAAAATGGCTTAACGAACGTCACTGTCCTTCCAGGAGGCGTCCCCACCGGTTGCGTGTTCCTTCAGGCAGGCCTATTTGAGCGGGCCATCCAGAGTATTCAGGACCGCATCCCTGAGGCGCCGCACGATGCGGCGCTTTATGGATTCCTGGGCGACGCTTACCATATGGCCGGAAAAGTCGAAACCGCGCGTCAGTGCTACCGTGAAGGGTGCGTCATCGATCCTATGGGGATGGACTGGAGGTTGATAAAAGACGAAGCTCTCCGGGAGTTAAAGGAAGATATAGCGGGAATCTATGGGTTCGACGAGGACGTCGTCATTTCGTGGCTTCCCAGCCATGCGCGCGTCGAAGGACTATTTTCTCCCAAGGTGGTGCGGCTGAACGCAGGTCTCGAGGAGATCGTGCAGGTGCACTTGAGCGTGCAAAAGAAGCTTCTCAAAGAGGATTCTCCCCGGCTGAGGGCAAGGCTCTTTTTTACTGGGATCATCCTTTGCGACAGCGAAGAGAGTCTCCGATTCATCAAGAAGATCCATCTGGCCGAAGTGCGAAAGAGCATGCAGCAGGCAAACCCGGCTCTTTTCAGCGAATACATGGATGCCATTTCATCCGTGACAAAAGAGTAACGCTTACGCCCCCCTTCGCTCCTTTCTTTCGGGCTCCCCTCGGTCCGAAAGCGGCGCTAGCAATGCAATCGTCGCGCCCCACCCTCCGCCGTCTTCTCCCGCCGATCCGTATGAGACCACTTCAGGGATCTTCTCGAGGAGCGATTGCACGATCCGCATGAGGGTTCCGGAGCCCTTGCCATGGATGATTCTAATCTGAAGAATGCCGCGCTCCCGACAGGCGAGTATGTATTCCGGCACAAGATCCTTCACTTCACGGGGCTGGAAAAGATGCAGGTCGAGCGTCCCGTCTATCGGGATTTCCACCGGCTCCGGGTCATTCACTTCAAAAAGGTCATCGTTGTTCCCGCACCTCATTTCCGCCCCCTATCCCCTCTCGACAACCTTTCTCAACTCCGAGCGTCCATCAGAATTAAACCAATCCTCGATCAGACGATAGGCGATGGTGATGTGTGAAGGCAGGCGCACAGCGCCCTCGGCGACGCCCCGTCGGATGTCCTCGCGGGAGAACCAACGAGCGTCCTCCAGTTCATCCTCGCCCAGTCGGATTTCCCCAGAGCTTGCATGCGCATGGAACCCCAACATAATGGAGCCTGGAAACGGCCAAGGCTGGGAAGAATGATAATGCACGCTTTCCACCTCCACGCCGGTCTCCTCCCACACCTCCCTAACCACCGCGCCTTCGAGCGTCTCTCCCGGTTCAACAAATCCCGCGATCGTCGAGTACATCCCTTTGGGCCACGACGGCTGCCGCCCGAGCAGGCAATCATCGCCGCGGCTCACCAATACGATCACAGCGGGATCGGTCCTCGGAAAGTGCTGCATCCCACACTTGCTGTTAGTACAAACCCGCATGTGGCCGCCGTCCATAATCATGGTCTCGCTGCCGCAGTCGCCGCAGAATCTGTTTCGGCGATGCCAGTGGATAATGCCCCTGGCATAGGCCAGCAGATTGCTCTCCCGCTCATCCAGGAGGGCCCCCACACTCTTGAGATCTCGAAAACTGCCATACTCTGCAAGGGTTTCCGCATACTCCCTCGATGGCACTTCAAAAGCCACGTAAGACACATCTCCGTCCACCCCAAGAAACGCGGTAAGCGTCACTTCATGAAGCATGTCCTCGATCTCGGAGGGAAGGAAGAACACAGGTTGGAGAGCGTCCTCACCGTTGAAAAGATTCTTGGAGTCCCATAACGGTATCAGACGCGCTGAATCGCTTAGCAGTTGCTCCTCCAGCCATCTGGAATCCCGACGGCTGGTGCACGCCCGATCCAGCAGGCAGGTCGAGAAGCCGTTCAAGGCGGACCGGCTGAGGTGATCCATCGGCAAGCCATCCACAACCGAATCGTCCTCCTCACCCGGTGGACCGTAGCCCCGTCCTCTCCATTCGCTCCGCCCTCCCCACATCCTGTCCACTGCCAAAACAAGGGCTCTCCACTGCTCACGCCACTTAATTTTCACTCTGCCGTCTCCCGGAAACTTCTATCCCAAACTTCTTGATCTTGTAATGCAGCGTTCTGCGGCTTATGCCCAAGAGGTCCGCGGCATCTTTCTGAACTCCGCCTGCTTGATCGAGCGCCCTGACGATGGCGTTGCGTTCGTTTTCCTCCAAGGAAAGGGGGCCTCCTGCCCCCGCGGCAGGACTCGAAACGGAGGAAGCCGCCAAATGGGGCCTCTCGGGAAGTCCCGCAAGGTGCAGGTCGCTCGGGCGAAGGACGCCATCGCGGCACAGGACCACGGCGGCTTCCAGGGCGTTTTTGAGTTCCCGAACATTGCCGGGCCATGGATATTCGACGATCCAGTCGATCGTTTCCGTGGGCACCTTCACCTCTGGAAGCCCTTGCGCCTTGGCGAAAGTCGTAACGAAGTGCCGGGCCAGAAGCGGAATGTCTTCTTTTCTATCCCGAAGCGGGGGAATTTTCAGGGTGACGACTCGCAGCCGATAATAGAGGTCTTCTCGGAACGATCCGGATTCCACTTCTTCTGGAAGGTCAACGTTGGTCGCCGATATAACGCGGCAGTCCACTTGGATTTCCTTAATGTCCCCTATCCTGCGTATCTTCCGTTCCTCCAGAAACCGGAGAAGCCGGGTCTGCATTTCCTGAGAAATATTTCCGATCTCATCCAGGAAAAGCGTTCCATGCTCCGCAGCCTCTATCAGTCCCTTCTTGTCGCGGACGGCGTGGGTGAAGGAGCCGCGGACATGCCCGAAAAGTTCGCTTTCCAGGAGACCTGTCGGCGTGGAGCCACAATCCACCACAATGAATGGATTGTCGCGGCGCGGCCCCTTGTCATGGATCATATGGGCAATCCGCTCTTTGCCGACGCCGCTCTCACCAAGAATCAGCACGTTCACCGTAGTCGGCGCCACCCGCTCGATGAGTTCGTGCAGTTCCAGCATGGCCGGACTTCTCACGTCACGCAGAATATCCCTGGCATTCGACGCCCCATTCTTCAGGCAACTCGGCCCCCCGCCAGCAACCTGTCCGCTCCCCCCCGAATGGCTCTTTAAGGTGTCTTGAACCTTAAGAACCAGATCACGCCCCTTAAACGGTTTGGTGAAGTATTCTATGGCGCCGGCCTTGATCGCGCTCACAGCGTCCGGTATGGTCCCGTAGGCTGTCAGAAATATCACGGGCAGGCCGGGGTAGAGCGCACGGGCCTCCTTGAGGAGGTCCAGACCTCCCTTGCCGGGCATCCGGACGTCTGAAATCATCAAATCCACTTTTTGCGCGGCAAGGATATCCATGGCCGCATCCGCCTCTCCGGCCGTGAATACCTCGTATTCCGCCGACGTCAGGCGGGCCTCCAACACTTCGAGAATATGCGGGTCGTCATCCACAATGAGGATGCTTTGCTTCTGTCCCAAATTCTTCTCCAGATCCAGGCCCTCAGGGGTGAGACACCTGCTCCTTCTTTTCCTGGATTTCTCTGTGAATGGTTTCGAGCGCGTCGATCTGCTGGCGGAGCACCCAAATCTGCCGTTTGAGCCCCTTGATTTCTTTTTCCCGGTCCCGAAGGGCCGCTTCGCACTCCTTATCTTTCTCCCGAACCACCTTCACCACGCCCTTGGGGGGAGTTTTGCGCCACTCTCCAGGCTTCAGGCGGTGGGCCGCATCACCCTGCGGGGTTTCATCGTCTCCTCCCGGAACCGCCGGGGCGAGGCGCTGGAGGAGCGGCAACAGCATGCGGGGGTCTTCGTCGTAGATTCCTGTAGGCGAAAGCTGGCTCCACAACTCCAGAAGGTCGAGTCCCGCTTTGAATTCCACCTGATTGCGAGCCATGTTCAATCGAACGGCAGCCAAAGCATAGAGAGCCGTCAGCCGCATATCCTCCGTAACCGCGCTTTTGCTCAGGCTTTCAAAGATCACCCCCGCAGTGATGTAATCTCCGCTATTGAAAGCTCTCATTCCATTTTTCCACAGCTCCAGTTCTCTTTCGTCGCTGTCCCGCAGTTTGTCCTGGAATTGTCCTAAGTCTCCGGAATGGCGGATGTCAATTCCCTGCGGCCGCAACGAAGAACATCCGGACGCCCCAGCCATGAGCAAGAATAACACTATTGCAAGCCTCATCAAACTAAACATTCCGAAACCGCGCCCTGTTCCGATGCACTTAAGCGCCTGGCATACATTTCTTAACATTTCTGGCGACCTTTTCGCTTTGGCGTCTCGAAGTCAAGCCGGTTCATCCCGTTAAGAAACTGTTGCCTGGACGCTTAGCAGTTCACTGCAAAGGGAATGGTGAAACCGAATGCGCTTCCCCTACCCTCCCGTCCATCAACCCAAATGACCCCTCCGTGAGCTTCGACGATATACTTGGAAATGCTCAATCCGAGTCCGACTCCATCCACCTGATTCCGCATCCCTGAAGCTCTGTAGTACTTGTGGAATATGAGAGGCCGCTCTTCCTCCGGGACGCCCGGCCCGTTGTCCTCGACGGAAAAGCGCGCCATGGTCCGGTCCTCGTTGTAGTCCAATCGGATGGTCACCTCGCTGCCCGGTGGAGAGAACTTGATGGCGTTTCCCAACAGATTGAGCAGAACTTGCTGAAGATGCTCCCGATCCCCCATAATCTCAGGGATTCCTTCCGCAAGACGGGTGACGATCTTGATTCCCTTCGATTCGGCGGCGGGAGCGAGTCGATAGACGCTGTTCGATATCAGCAGCGAAGGGTCCATGGGAGCGGGAAATACGTTGAGAGCCCCAACCTCTATGCGAGACACCTGCATGAGATGATTCAACAAGTTGGATATTCTGTCCAGTTCGACGCTTGCAATATCAAGAAAGCGCCTCTGGCGCTCATTGATCGGCCCCATCACCTCTTCGGCGATAAGGTTCACCGATTCCCTGATAGATGTGAGCGGAGTCCTGATTTCATGACTCAGCATGGATATAAAATCGGAGCGCAGATGCTCCTCCTCCTTCAACCGGGCCGTCATTTCGTTGAAAGTCTGGGCCAACTCGCCAAACTCGTCGTTTGAAAGAACCTTGATCGGATCACTGGGTCCTTCCCGTGAGAAGGCGCGTATCCCACCCCTCAGGCCCTGCAAAGGCCTGTTCATGGAATAGGTGAGGAACACCGCTCCCACCGCGCCCACGAAACAGGTGAACGCCAATCCGGCGGCCCCCCAGCGAACCGCCATTTTGCCCTGCTTGAGCAGCGACACCATCGCGCCCTCCACTTGGCGCTCGTTTTCCGAGCGTGCGGCGGAGATGCGCTTGATCCAGTCATTGAGCACCTCTTCGGGAATCCATGGGACCGAGGAGGAGTCATTATCCGCAGCTTCGGATGGTTGGACCGCCTGAGCCGGAAGCTGGGCCTGATAGCTCTTGTAGAGCTCCTCCCAGAATGCAGAGGACGCCGTTCCGGCTTCGAGCCGGATCAAACCAAGCAGATTCCCTTCAAATGCCTTTTGGGCCGACACAAAATACTCTATATACTCCGTTTTTTTCAATACGTCATATTTTCTTTCGTTCTCTTCCATATAAAACAGGCCGTCGATCATATTCTTTGCGTTCGATGATATGATATATTTCCTGTTGACGATTTCGTCCGAAACCCGCATGATCTTCTGTATATACATGAAGAAGAACATCATCATCCCGAAAGATATGGAAAAGATGGCGAAATACCACACGAAGAGCTTCGCCATAATGCCGAACCGGATTCTCATGCGACCAATAAACCTCCCCGGCAGCCACCTACCGCCCTTAGACGTCTGATCCACAGGACAACGCCCGACCCCTCAGCACTCCTGGCAGGTAAGCATTGCTGTTGTTTGATACCATACGGTCAGGAGCACTTCAATGCAATAACCACGGTGGCGCACAGCCTGAAGGAGCGACGCCGGACGCCCATTCCGCTCGCCCTCCATATGGAATCCACTTTACAGGGCTCTCTTGATTTTTCCGGAGGAAAGATTACGATTCGCCTATTCTTACGAGATCCAAAACATTAAGGGAGTGACCGTTGCAATGACTGTAAGCGTCCGCATATTCAGCGATCTGGTATGTCCATTCTGTTATATCGGCTCCGGCGTCATCAAGAAACTTCAGCAAGAATTCGACCTCCGGGCAGAATGGGTGAGCTATGAACTTCATCCGGAGACTCCGGAAAATGGCGTCCTGCTCACCGAGAGATTTCCCGATTTTGACCCGGAGCCCCTGTTCGAGGAACTGCGAACCAAGGGAGCGCCTTACGGATGCGTATTCGGGGACGTCAAGTTGCTGCCGAATTCGAGGAAAGCTCTGGAAGCCGGTGAGTTCGCCAGGGACCATGGTATGTACGGAGCTTTCCACGCGGAGGCCTTCCGCGCCTACTTCACTGAAGCGCGCGACATCGGGGATGCTGCTGTCATTGAGGAAATAGCCGGCAACATTGGACTGGACCCTACGACAACGCTCCAGGCGGTCGCGGAGCGCCGCTACGAAGACCGCTTGAGAAAGTGCAGGGAGGAAGGAGCCACAAGGGACGTGACCGTCCTTCCAACATTCTTTTTCAGCAATGGGGCAAGGATCGTCGGGCTGCGATCGATAGACGTCTTCCGTAAGACAATCCTGGAGCCCCCGCGCCCATCCGTCATGGTCCAGGCAAAGACGCTCGACAGCGCTAACGGAGGCGCAGCGCTTTCGCTGCCGCATCCAAAATGAAGGGATATTGAGAACCTGTATGAATCGGCAAGACGACAACTCCGATCTCGTATATTCAACGGAGCGCGGAAGGATTCTTCCCACGCGGGATAAGCGCGGCGAGGAGTCCGCAGCGAGCGCGAGGGCGACGCCTCCAAAGAGCGATGGCATAGTGAGGGTGTCCAGGGAGACGAAGGGACGCAAAGGTAAAGGGGTTACCATCATTACAGGCGTTCCTCTCGATGCAGCCGGAGTCAAGGAGTTCGCACGGCAGCTCAAAGCGCGATGCGGAGCGGGCGGTTCCGTACGAGATGGCGTGATCGAGATCCAGGGCGACCACAGGGATGCGCTTATTGAAGTGCTGAAGGAAAACGGCTGGACAGTCAAGCGCGCCGGAGGATGAACCGCGCTGAAAGGCGGATGGACAGCGCATGGCATTCATCCGGATAGCCTTTGAGCAGGAAGCGGATTGCTCTGAAGCGCACCAGTCATCGAGTTGCAACGTTTCGTTATTATCTCCAGTGTATTAAGTATATTGAAACATATAAAACCGCATTTTTGCATAAACCCGGAATTCAGATTCCATGCGCCCGAAAAATTGACTGGTCCTTTTTCCTTGGGCATGATATTTTGTCATAGAATATTGTTAAGGATGTCAAGAGGCAAGGCGCCGAACGGGAAGTGGGGGGCTTGGCGTTTTCGGCGAGAGGCGTTGTGAAGCGGCGAAGAGGATGACTCCGCACGCGCTATCTGTTTTCCAATAAGCATTTCAAGGAAACGCAGCATGTCAAATACCGCGAGGCGCTCTCACGGCCCCCATGAAAACCTGGAAAATGCTCGTTCGCTTCTGTCTGCTCATGAAGGCGTTCGCAAAGATGAAAAAGAGATGGTTCTTGTCATGGTGGATGATGACGAGGATGATTGCGCTTTGGTCGGCGCCGCGCTGAGCGAAGCAGGCTTTGGGGGGGTGCTCCGTTGCCTTCAGGACGGGTGCGAAATCATGGACTATCTCCAGCGAAAGGGGAGGTATCAAGACCCCGCGACGGCTCCCCTTCCGGATATCATCCTGCTCGACCTCAACATGCCGAGAATGGGAGGATACGAGGTCCTCAAGCAGTTGAAATCCGATCCCTTCCACAAGACCATTCCTGTGATCGTCCTGACGACTTCCTCTGACGCCGAGGATGTGAAGGCCAGCTATGAGCTGGGCGCGAATTCCTACATCACCAAACAGTCTTCTTTTGACGGGCTGCGTTGCGCTTTTGAGACCATCAGGGAATACTGGGTCGATGTCGCAACGCTTCCTCCGAAGGGGGAAACGACCGTGCGCTGAGCCGTGAGACGATGCTTTGCCGCTCCTCCACCTTACCTGCGCGCCGATGAACGAAAAGGGGTTTTGCCATGCATTCGGCCAACAGACACAGTGAGGACTCAATCGCTATGCTGAAGGAGCGCGTGTTGAGGGCAGAGCGTCTTATGGTGCTCACCGGCGCGGGGATTTCCGCGGAATCAGGGGCGCCGACGTTCCGTGGAGATGGAGGGCTTTGGAGAGAGCGCCGCGCGGCCGACCTCGCAACCCCGGAGGCATTTGCGCAAGATCCCCGGTTGGTGTGGGAATTCTACAACTGGAGGAGGGAGGTGCTGGCTCCGTTGCAGCCGAACGCTGCTCATTTCGCCCTTGTCGAATTAGAAAACCGGATCTCCGGATTCTCTCTCGCAACGCAAAACATTGACGGCCTGCACCAAATCGCCGGAAGTCGCAACATGCTGGAGCTCCATGGGAACATCTGGCGCGTCCGTTGCGTAAGGTGCGGTGGAATATTCGTCAACCGCGACATTCCATTGCCTGCCCTGCCCTGCTGTGGAGAATGCGGAGGGTTGCTCCGTCCCCATGTCGTTTGGTTCGGGGAGTCGCTCAATCCGGTGATCCTTGAATCCGTCTATAACGCCATTCAGAAGTGCGACGTCATGCTCGTGATAGGAACATCGGGCATCGTGCAGCCTGCGGCGTCCATGGGATTGCATGCACTGCACCACGGAGCCTTCGTAGCGGAGATCAATATGGAGACAACGCCTTATTCATCCGCATTCTCCCTCAGCATCCAGGGGAAGGCGGGAGACGTCACGCCTCGGTTGTTGTAGGCGATTGGAGAACAGGATGGGCAAATCCCCGTCTACCGCAGGACGTCAGTGAATCGGCGGTCACCCTTGCACGGCAATTCTATCGACCTCATTCTGCGGAAGTCGGCCCACTCAGGCGAAAACTCCCCATTCGCTGTGCAGTCATTCCGAGAACCCGCAAACGACAGTCCGGCAGGCTGAAATGTAGAGGGCGTCGCCCAACGTCAGCTATTGTACAACCAATTGACATTATAATACGTTTTTGCATGTTGCAATATGCGATCAAAACATTGTAGTATGTTTTTATGTAACATTAAGGCATGGTAGACTGCCGCAGGAAAAGAAATGTCCAGACCAGAGAATATCATTTTAGGGTTTATTGCGCTGGCTTCCCTGGCGTTGGCAATTTCGGCGTGTGAAACGGAGCAGCAGCTGCCGGCGTGCTCCGACGGAATAGGATGCGTCGACGTTGCACCGAAAGAACCTGTGCGCATCGGAATCCTGCAAGCGGTGTCAGGGAAAGTCGCGCCGCTTGGATGGGACCAGATACGTGGAATCGAATTGGCCGTTGACGGTCGGGGAGGAAAAATCCTCGGACATTCCATCGCCTTGCAAATGGAGGACACCGGTTGCACCGCGGAAGGCGGCGCCAACGCGGCGCTCAAGATCATAGCCAACCCCCAGACTGTCGCAATCCTCGGAACAACCTGCTCGGCAGCGGCCGCAACCGCATCGAAGGCCATGTCCGATGCAGGCCTCACCATGGTGTCGGGCAACAACAGCGCGCCGTTTCTGACGAGCATCCACGGAGAGCGCGCCCCCAACTGGCAGCCGGGGTATTTCCGAACCACCTCAAATGAGGAGTATTCCGGCAAGGCCGCAGCGCTTTACGCTTTCAGCGGGCTAGGTCTTCGCAAAGCCGCGACTGTCAACGATGGGGACATTTACACAAAGGGGTTGACGGGCGGCTTTGAGCAGGAATTCCAGAGGCTCGGCGGCGAGATCGTGTTGTCCACTTCTGTCGCCAAGGGCGAAAGGGAGATGGGGCCCGTCCTCCAGGCAGTTCTCAATACCGGGGCGCAGATTCTCTTTTTCCCTCTTTTTCAACCGGAGGGAAACTATATCGTCTTTCAGGCCGCCTCAACCCCGGGTTTTGAAAATATTGCTCTTATGAGCGATGGGGCGCTTATCGAAAGCTCTTTCATTGAGTCCGTCAACGAGAAGGGAAAAGGGCTCTATTTCGTAGGCCCAACCCGTCCTTCAGGCCCGCTCGTCGACGCACTGGTAAAGGAGTACATATCTCGCTATAATACGCCGCCTCCCACCAGTTATTTCCTGAATGCCTATGATGCAGCCTGTCTGCTCTTGGACGCCATCCAGAAAGTCGCTGTGCGGAGCCAGGACGGATCGTTGCGCATCGGACGTCAAGCGTTGCGGAGCATTCTCTACGCAACGGTCGGTTTCAAGGGCGTTTCCGGCGACCTCACGTGCAACGAATTCGGAGACTGTGCAAGTCCTGCATTCAACGTCCTACACCTCGACGACCCCAATAGTGGAATCGAAGGACTGCAATCGAACATCGTGTACACCTATGCGCCGGGCAATGGGACGCCTTCAAACGACACCCCGTGATTAGGAGCCCTGAAACACGCATAATGACTCCGCAAAACAAACTCTCAGCAACGGCTTGCCGGACTCCTGGAGAGGAATATGGGGTTTCGCGATAGTATGCGCCGAGCTTTCGGAAACATGAGCATCACGGTCAAATTCGGCCTGGGAATAGGCCTCTTGCTCTCGCTTATCGTGATGGTTGCGGCGACGGGTTGGATTTCTATGGAGTTTGTGCGCAAGGCGCAGGAATCCATCGAAAAAAGCACGGAGATTCAGCGTCTGGTGCTCGACATGGACCGTCGAATGGAAAAAGCCCGCCGCCTGCACGGGGATTTTCATCTGCAGCATCCTCGAATTGGCCTCGCGAAAGCCCACGAATTGTACGCCCAACCATCCGTCAGGGAAACCGCCCAAGTAATAAAGATCAGCAACGCATTGAGAAACCTTATTTCCCAGACCATGGTTGGCGAGGAGCTCCAAAGAAGCCATACGGACTTAAACCTCTATCTGTCGTCCGCCAAGAGGTTCGCGGATACGTCCATACAGTCGGTGGAGCTTGCGACCGAACTGGCCGCCCCCGAATGGGGGCTCGAGCCAAGAATGGACAATTTGCTTCACGCCTTGGGAAAAGAGACGGCGGGAATCCAAAAGTTTGATCGGCTGTATGAACAAATAAGGTCCCTAACCCAAGACTATAGAATTACACGCGAGCGCCATGTGATGCAGTCGGCGTTCAATGCGGCTTTCAGTCTGCGAGACGCCGCATTGAACGATCCGAACGGAGACGAAGGCCGAAAAGCCCGAATCAAGGAATTGCTGGATGAATACACCAATGTCGCTGGAAGAATCCTGGATGCAGAGACCTCTATAAAGGCAAAATTCAACGATTTCGCCCTGCAATCAGCCGCTGCCAGCGCTGTTTCCGCGACTTTGGTGAAGCTGGCGGACGAAGAGGTCGGAAACGCCCGTGCGAAGATCGAAAGGGCCCATGCGATGGCCCTCCTCATAATGGCGGCTATAACCCTGGCGGGTCTGCTAGCCGCTACGGGCATCGCCGTCTTTCTAAACAAGAGCATCACTAGGAGAGTAGTCCTTCTGACCCAATCCGCAATGGAGTTTCAAAAGGGAAGCCTCGACGCTCCCACGGTTCGGGAAGGGATGGACGAATTGAGTCGCCTGAACGATGCGTTCGCGGCCATGGCGGCCCGCATCACACAATTGATTGTGAACCTTGAGCAGGAAGTGGGGCAGCGGACGTCGGAATTGGGAGAAAGTGAGAGGCGGTTTCGTCTCCTTTTTGAACATTCCAGCAATGGGGTGGTTATTCTGGATACGGTCGGCGACGGAAAGGACTTTCTCTTAAAGGACATCAACAGGGCTGGTGAAACGATCGACGGGGTGAAGCGGGAGCAACTGCGTGGCAGAAGGGTGACAGAATGCCTTCCTTCAATGGTGGAAAAAGGAATGCTCGAAGCCATTGAAAGCGTCTGGCGGGAAGGGGAATCGATACGGCATCCCATCACTTCCTATTCAAACGGGGCGCTGCTCTCTTGGCGGGAGAATCACATATATAAGCTTCCAACAGGCGAGATTGTCGTTGTCTTTGATGATCTCACAGCTCAGAAACAGGCGGAAATCGAAAGACTTAACATGGAGACGAAGCTCCAGCGCGCCCAAAAGATGGAAACCGTTGGCCTGTTGGCGGGAGGCGTCGCGCACGATCTCAACAACATCCTCTCGGGAATTGTAGGGTACCCGGAGCTCCTTCTGCTGCAAATTCCCGAGGACAGCAAGCTGAGAGCGCCGATACGGGCAATAAGGGAATCGGGAATGCGGGCCGCCGCCGTGGTCGCGGACCTGCTCACCGTGGCGCGCGGCGTGGCGAGAGCGAAAACGACCGCCGATTTGAACGACCTCGTGTTGGAGTGCATGGATTCTCCCGAGAACATGAAGTTCAGAATGCTGCATGCAGGGACCGAGTGCACCACAGAGTTGCATCACGAGGCGCTCCCCATCCACTGTTCACCTGTGCACATAAAAAAATGCATCATGAACCTGGTAGTCAACGCAACCGAAGCCGTAGATGATGGATTCGGGCGTATAGTCGTGGCCACTCGCCAGGAGGCGTTGGACGAACGGAAGGCCGCTAAGCTTGGGATACAACCCGGAGAGTATGCTGTGCTTAGCGTGAAAGACAACGGCAAAGGCATTTCCGAAGAAGATATGGAACACATCTTTGAGCCCTTCTACACAAAAAAGATCATGGGAAGGAGCGGAACTGGCCTCGGGTTGGCGGTCGTCTGGAACAGCGTCATGGAGCATGGCGGGACCGTCGAGGTGGAGAACAGCATTGACGGAACCTGTTTCCACCTTTTCTTTCCCATTTCGGACGCAGCGGAAGAGGTTGCGCGCGAGGACGAGAACGGAGGGTTGGCGGGGCTGAAAGGGCATGGCGAGAGGATACTGATCGTCGATGATGAAGCGCCGCAATTGGATATCGCCTCCCGCATGCTGAAAATTCTTGGTTACGATGTCGACTGCGCGCCATCCGGTGAACTAGCGATTGATTATCTGCGCGCGAATAAAGTGGACATGGTGCTGCTGGACATGCTGATGTATCCAGGCATCAACGGTCGTCAGACATATGAGCGCATCCTTGAAATTCATCCGGGTCAGAAGGCCATCATAGTAAGCGGATTTTCAGATAGCGAAGACGTCCAGCAAGCTCAACGCCTGGGCGCTCGCGGTCTTATTAAAAAGCCGTACACCATCGAACAACTCGGAAAAACCCTAAAGCGGGCGCTTCGCGACTAAGCGCTCCGGGCGTTTTTTAGTGTGGAGCGCCGCTCCACCGATGCCGCAAGACCCCGCCTCATTGTCGCCATTCTCAAAACACAACAAGCATGCGACTCCCGCAACCCCAGACTCTGACCTTTTTCTATTCTCTCCTCCACAAGTGCAATATTTGTAATCGATAGTGCAAAGATCGTAACCAGCATGCGGCGAATCCCATGCATACAAGCATATATACATGCAATTTCACATCCTTAAGCCATGGCACGACTCTTGCCATATAGGCCTTTGAACACGTACGCAACCAGTCGCCGGAAGCTGTCGGCTCCGGGCGAAATGGAATAACGGTAAAACGGAATCAAGACACAAACACAGAAGGCGCATCAGGTTGAGAGGACGCACAAACATGGCTCACTCGCTATCGAACAAAGCTGCCGAACAGGCTTCCGAAGAATCGCCGGAGGCGTTGATTCACCGAAAGAACCCGGAGGATGCAGTCGCAGGAGCATCGCGCAAGGCGTCTTCCGCTCCGGCCCGCATACTGCGGCCTGTTTTTAACAAGGCCGATGAAAATGCGGATGCAGATCCTGTTGCTTTTCTTAAAAGCATCACATCCTCTTCAGGAGTCGCCCAGTTCTATCTCAATCCCCCGAAGCCCATCGCGGTGGAGGACGGGGTGAGGCCGCGCGTCGCTGGCAAGTTCATCTTTATAGGCGATGAGAAGTTCTACATCCGCGGGGTGACTTACGGGCCCTTCCATCCGGAAGAGGACGGCTGCGAGTACCACACAGCCGAAACCATGGAGAAAGACTTCGCTCTCATGGCCGAAAACGGGGTCAACGCAATCCGCACCTACACCGTGCCGCCGCGCATTCTTCTCGACGTCGCCGCGCGCCACGGCATCCGCGTCATGATTGGCCTTCCTTGGGAAGAGCACATCACGTTTTTGGACAACAAGAAACTCGGGCAAGATATCGAGGAGCGCGTGCGTGCGGGCGTGCGGGCGTGCGCCGGCCATCCCGCGGTGCTTGCTTTCACCATTGGGAATGAAATCCCGGCGTCCATCGTGCGCTGGTACGGCCACAAACGCATTGAGAGGTTTCTCGAGAGGCTCTACAAAGCGGTGAAGAGCGAGGACCCGGAAGCTCTCGTGACGTACGTAAATTTTCCCACGACCGAATATTTGCAGCTCCCCTTCGTGGACTTCGTCTCCTTCAACGTCTATCTGGAGACAAAGGAAAAGCTCGAAGGTTATCTGGCGCGCCTCCAGAGCATTGCCGGCGAGAAGCCTCTGCTCATGGCGGAAGTCGGCCTTGACAGCATGCGCAAGGGGCTCGACGTCCAGGCGTCTACGCTCGACTGGCAGATCCGCACCACTTTTGCCGCTGGATGCTCGGGAGTGTTCATCTTCTCGTGGACCGACGAGTGGTATCGCGGCGGCTTCGACATCATGGACTGGGACTTTGGAGTGACGGACAGGGACCGCAACCCGAAGCCAGCGCTCGACGCGATCCGCAAAGCCTACCGCGAGGCGCCCTATCCACCCGCCATGGACTGGCCTAGCATTTCGGTGGTTGTCTGCACTTACAACGGCAGCCGCACTATTCGCGACTGCATGGAAGGGTTGCAGCGGTTGGAGTATCCCAACTTTGAAGTCATCGTCGTTAACGACGGCTCCAAGGACAGCACCCTGGAGATAATCAAAGACTATGGGTTTAGGATCATCACGACGGAAAACAAGGGGCTCAGCAGCGCCCGCAATACTGGAATGAACGCCGCCAAGGGCGAGATCGTCGCATACATAGACGACGACGCAATCCCGGACCCGCATTGGTTGACGTACCTTGCAGCGACATTTCTCACGACAAGCCACGTGGGAGTGGGCGGACCGAACCTGCCGCCTCCAGGCGATGGACCCATCGCCGATTGCGTCGCCAATTCACCCGGCGGCCCTATTCACGTCCTCCTCACGGACACGGAGGCGGAGCATATTCCGGGCTGCAACATGGCGTTTCGCCGGGAAGCGCTCCAGGCGATCGGAGGTTTCGACACTCAGTTCCGGATTGCGGGCGACGACGTCGATGTCTGCTGGAGGCTGCAACAGCGCGGGTGGACGCTTGGATTCAGCCCTGCCGCGATGGTTTGGCACCACCGCCGCAATTCCGTGAAGGCCTACTGGAAGCAGCAGTTGAACTACGGCAAGGCCGAAGCGGACCTCGAAAAGAAATGGCCTGAAAAGTACAACGCGGC
>CALFXO010000091.1 GCA_937958025.1 uncultured Syntrophobacteraceae bacterium | reverse complement strand
AAGGTGAAAGTCCCTGAAAAATCTCTAAAATTCCCACGCACCGTGGCGAAGATATGGTGGATGTCAAAATAGACGTTTGAATGCGGCGGATCGAACGTCCACTCGGCGGCCCCGGCCCCGGGAACGCCCAGAAAGCTCAGGAACAGGAACATGATGAATGCGACCGCGAGATTTCTTCTCATGGCGTCCTCCGTGTTTATTTTGCAAAAATCCTTGGAATGAAGGGACAGGAGCATTGAATGCATCGCCCATGCGGCGCAGAAACGCTCCACTCTGAAGTGTTTTATCATCAATAAGGACGGAGCGCTCCGAAGTCAAGGTCGGCGTTGCCTGGAAGAGTCTTCGCCGCCCGCCCGGATCAATCGACTGCAAATATTGCAATCACGCGGCAAATAGGGTAATCCTGCTGGGGTGCGCCGCGGCGGCGCGAGCGGGGGGGCGTGCGCTGTCCGAAACGCGGTCCACGCCCGAACCTTAGCGGATAACCGAAATGTCAAAGGTCCGAGACCGGAGCGTCCTTTGTGAGTGAGTTTGCCCAATTCAAGAAAAAAATCAGGGAGCGCGCCAACACTCTGAAAGACGCCATAGCGGAAGTGGAAGAGCTGCGCCTCGTTGAAAAATCCCGCACCGCGCGTTGGCGCGAACACCTGGGACACGCGGAGGAGGCGTTGCAGGGACAACTGCTGCGGGTCGCGGTCGTCGGGTCCGTCAAGTCGGGAAAGAGCACGCTGATAAACGCTCTGATCGGCGAAGACCTTCTTCGCAGGGGCGCGGGGGTCATCACCGCCTTTATCACCCGGCTCCGGACGAACGGAGAGCGCGGGGGATGGTTGGAGTTCAAGCCGTGGCCCCGTGTGCTGGAGGAGGTTAACGCATCGGTTCGGATGCTTCCCATGGCGGGGGACGCCGCGGAGGAGCCCACTCCGCTCGACATTCGCGAAGATGGGCAGAGGGAGCGCCTCGGGAAGCTGCTCGAAGGGGTCCGGACGGAATGGCAGCAACAGGCCATGGGGCAGCTCGATCCCAACTTCATGGTCCTCAGCGCTTATCTTGAAGGATACGTCAGGATGCGCGACCACATCGGTGAGAGCGTCACGCGCCTCCCCCTTGAACCCAACGCCCTCCTGGAGCACCGGCAATACGTAGGCGAAGAATCGCGGGCGGTCTATCTGAAAGACGTTGAAATCTGCCATCCCGTCCCATGGCTCGGCGAGAACGTGGAAATAGCCGACTGCCAGGGAAGCGACGCCCCGAACCCGATGCATTACGATCTCTTGCAGCAGTACATCCTGAAATCCCATTTCATCGTCTACACGATCAGCAGCCGGACGGGGCTTCGCGAAGCGGACTTCAAGCTCCTCGATTTCATCAAGTCGCTCAGGATGCTCCCGCAAACCTTTTTCGTACTGAACGCGGACCTCGACGCCCACCCAAACGCCGAGAGCCTCTCAGAGCTGGAGGAGCGCGTGCGCACGGAACTCGGCTGGATCGTCCCGAGCCCCCGGTTGCACGTCTTTTCCGCGCTGCACCATCTTTTCGAGAGTATGGGGGAAAGCGCGGGGGAGCGCGACCGCAGCCGCCTCGCCCTCTGGCGCGGAGACGCGGCTCTGGCCAGGCAAACTGAAAAAGGATATGCGGCGTTTCGCGAGCAGCTCGCCCAAAGGGTCTCGGCGCAGAAGACGCGGGTGCTCCTCGGCAGCGGCCTGAGCCGCCTCACGATGATAGCGGGAGCAGTGCGCGACAACGTCCAGGCCCAGAAGCAGATACTGGAAAGAGGAGATATTGACCGCAGAGGGGTCGAGGAGGAGCTGAAGTCAAAGCAAAAGGCGCTCAACGCCACCATCGCCACGATGGAGAACTCCATAACGGGGCTCAAGGATGCGCTCAAGAGCGAGATGGATGACGAGTGCCGCGCCTATTTCGATCCGGTGCAGGGACCGATCGTCGAGGAAACCCTAGCCACGGCGACCCGTCACCCGGTCGACGTCAAGCACCGGCGGGCGTTTCGCGATCCCCGCCATCTTCCCGAAAAGCTGCATTTTTTCTATATGGAATTGAGACGCAGTCTCTCGCGCCATATCGTCGAGAGGGTCAACACGCAGCTCATCGCCTTTGCGAAAGAACTGGAGGACGCGCTGGAAGAGCGCTTTACGGAATCGTCCAGCGCTTTCTGGGCGCTTTTCAACGCCTCCCTCGACGATTACCACCGAGAACTGGCGAGGTTCGGGGTGGACGCCCCTCCACGGGAGCGCATGGCGCCTTTCCCCGAACCTTCCAGCGAAGGACTTGCACCGCCGTCCTTTGCAGGGTTCATGGAGGAAGAGGCGCTCGGCCGGGGCGTCCTCCTGGTTAAATTCGGTTTGGGAACGCTCACCAGCCTGCTTGTTGGCGTAAAGAACCGTTTGGGAAAGCGCGAGCGCCAGCTCGCCGATGAGCGCGGCGGAGGGATGGCCCAGGAAGCCGTCCACCTAGTGAAGAACGAAGTCGCCGCCGAACTGCTCCACGCCTTCCGAACATATGGACAAAGCTTCCGCACCGAATATCTGCACAAATTGGTGGATGCGAAGGCGAGGCGCCTGATGGAAGGATTCATGCTACGGGCGGAAATGGCGCAGCTCGACTTTTCAAACGTGATGCGCCGCAGCGAGATGGAAGGGGTAAATCGGCGGCGTCTGCTGGAAGACCTCGATCGGGTGCTCCGAACGACCGGCCCCATGGCCGAAGAATTGGACAGTTTCCGTTGCGCGGTCAACCTGGAATGGCTGTCCGGAGAAACGGAGGAATAAGAGCGCGTCTCTGGCCCGCATCACTCCCGAGCGGGACGATTCCTGCTTTCCAACATTTCGCGGACCGCGCCGAGGAGCGATTGACGCTCGTATGGCTTGTGAACCAGCCTGACCCCATCCCCTGGAGACAAGCCAACGTCAATCAGATTATAATCATATCCCGTGCAGAACAGGATGGGCATCGAAGAATCGACCGCCCGTATGTGATCCGCCACCTCACGCCCGCTGGCCTTTGGCATCATGACATCGAGCAGGGCGAGGTCCACCTCTTTTGCATGCTCATCGAATAGGCGCATGGCCTCCTCGCCGTTGGTGGCGACGATAATGCGGCAGCCGGCCTTTTGCAGCATACGAAGAGCAACGCCGCGGACCATCGGATCGTCTTCCGCCAACAGGATCGTGCAATTTGAAAACGGAGCCGCGGAGAGGTCTCTTGCAGCAGGCTCAGGCATTGCTCCGCGCGGTTTCTCCACGGGCGCCACAGGGATGTATAACCTGAAGAGCGCGCCTCCGCCCGGAGCATTGTCGAGATGGATCAATCCTCCGTGCTGTTTCACGATTCCATACACGGTGGAGAGGCCAAGCCCCGTACCTTTCCCAACATCCTTGGTCGTGAAGAATGGTTCAAAAACCCGTCCCCGGATCTCGGAAGCAATACCGGGCCCGTTGTCCGCGAAGGAAAGAAGCACATATTCCCCCACGCGCGCCCACAGGTTCTGCTCACAGAACTCCGGACCAATACCGACATTCCTGGTTTCTATGCTTATTCGGCCTCCCTTTGGCATGGCATCCCGCGAATTGACCGCCAGGTTCATCAGGACCTGCTCGATCTGTCCAGGATCGGCGAGGGCCGTCTTGAGTTCAAATCCCGGCGTGAAATCGAGAACGATATGTTCTCCGATTATCCGCGTCAGCATTTTGAGCAGGTTGCTGATCGCGTCGTTCATGTTGAGGCGCTCCATTTTCATGTTCTGGCGACGACTGAACGCAAGAAGTTGCCTCACCAGCACCGTTGCGCGCTCGGCGGCCTTGCGAATCTGTCTGAGATCGTCCACCGCGCGCTCATTCGACGAAACCTCATCCATCGCCATGTCGAGGTAGCCCGTTATCACCTGGAGCAAGTTATTGAAGTCATGGGCAACCCCGCCAGAAAGCTGTCCGACCGCCTCGAGCCTCTGCGATTGCCGGTATTGCTGCTCAAGGCTGTGCCGCTCCGAGATATCCCGGAAAACCAGCACCACTCCCACAACGGATTTCTCGGCGCTCCTGATGGGCGCCCCGCTGTCGGCAATGCGGTGCTCCGCTCCGTCGCGCCCAATCAGGATCGTGTCGTCGGCGAGTCCCACCACCTTTCCTTCCTGAAGGACTCTATCGACTGGATTTGGCAATGGACGCCGGCTATCCGCGTTCACGATATGAAACACTTCAGAGAGCCGCCGTCCCAAAGCCTCGGAGGAGGTCCATCCCGTCAATTGCTCCGCGATGAAGTTCATCCGCCTCACCCGTCCCTCGGTGTCGGTGGCGATAACCGCGTCGCCGATCGATTGCAGGGTGATGGTCAAATTTTCTTCATTTTCAAGGAGCGCCGTTTCGGTGCGCCTCCGCTCGAGGGCGCCGATCAGCATCTCTCCGAAGAGTTTCAATAACAGCAGATTTTCCGGCTTACACGTCCCCTGACACTCCGCAAAATCGAGGCTAAGGAACCCCGCCAGTTTACCGCGCAAGGACATGGGAGCCATGATGTGAACTCCAACGCCCACATTCTCAAGAAAAGCCCTGTCGGCATCCGCCTCGGGCGGCAACTCGGCGAGAGAGTGAAAATGGACTATTTCCCCAGCGCTCATTCTACTTGCCAGGTAAGAGAGGTCCCGGCGGAGGGAAAAATCGGCCATATCCTTTGACCGCGGCGCAACGCCCGCGGCGCACCATTCATATATCTTCCCGCCCCCGAAGTCCTTCTCCCCGTTCAGGAGCACCATGCAACGATCGGCGCCGCACAACTGTCCGACGCTCCGAAGCGCTGCGGTAATCTGCTCATCCACATACTCGGGCCTCAGGTTGATGAACCCGGTTGATATCATGGTGAGCGTCTCCTCGAAGCGCACCCGAAAACGCAACGCATCCAGCATCTCGCCGTTGTGACAGGCGATGGCGACCTGTTCTCCGAAAGCCCTCGCCATTTTGAGATCTTCCTCGGTAAACCCTCCTGGCTTATTGGCCAGACCGAGCAGGCCGAGCACCCTGTCGTGGATGACGAGGGGCGCGATAAGGACGCTTTCCAGTGCAATATGGCCTTTAGGAAGCAATCTCGCCCACTCGCTCCTCATAAAATCGTTGTCGAGAACGGGCATTCGTCTCCCATACACCAGGTCGCGTAGACCCCGCACGGGGGTGAAGTCCGGGAGAGGCATCGAACAGGGCAGAGCGCCCAAATCGAGGTGTTTTATTTTATTCGATCGCCCCCCGTCGGCCGTAACGGCGACGAATGCGGCGGCGGCTCCCGTCAACTCCTTATAGATGGCGCAAAGCCCACGGATGGCGGCGTCGGCGTCCAGAGCGTCGAGGACTATATGTGCGCCTTCCAGTAACGCCGAAACTTCCGCCTCACGCTTGCGGGAGGCGTTCAAAGTTTCCTCCAGGGCTTCCCGCGCCCGCTTCCAGTCGCTGATGTCCCGGGCAACGCTCAGGACCGCCTTGTTGCCCTCGTGCTCCACGATGCGGCAGTTCAGTTGGGTGGGGATCACCACTCCACCACGGGTTATGTGAGCGGTTTCATAGACAAGCATCCCTTCCAGGGCCAACTCCTGCATCCGTCGTGGGACAAGGGCGTCAGAGTCCGAAGCGCTCAACTGAGAAACCGACATCCGGAGCAACTCCTCACGCGTATACCCGAACCGTTCGCATGCAACGGGATTGACGTCGAGCATCCGTCCGCTGAGGTCGTGCAGGAACACGGCATCTCCCATGTTATTGAAAAAATCGCGATACCGCTCTTCCGACCTTTGGAGCGCCGCCTCGGTTCGTTTGAGCGCGGTGACGTCGCTCACCGTCATGAGCAGCATGAGTGCATCCGTCTTGATCCCCGGCATCATCCCGGCTTGGCTGACAACACGCCCTTCCAAACGCGCAAAAACTTCCGTCCCGCCACGCCCGACCAGATGCACGTTCAGCGTCTTATCCTCGGGCATTTTGAAGAAAGCCTTAAACCGGGAGAAATAAACGCCACGGTCCCGCTCGTCGATGAAACCCGACAGGGGTTTGCGGACGATATCCGAGACATCCTCCCCCAGCATTTCAGAAAAAGTCCGGTTGGCCTGCAAAATAATCCCGGCCCCGTCGACGGCCAGATAGCCCACCGGCGCATGGTTGTAAAGCTGAGAGTAATAGTGGCGCGAAGCCTCCAGCTCATTCTGCGCATCGCGCAATTCTTCGTTTTGGATCTCCAATTCCGCCTGATGGACCTGAAGTTCGTGGAGCAATCGCCTTACGTCATCAGACGGCGCTCCGCTTACGTCCACGTCCCTGTTGTTGAGCAGGCGTTCAGCCTTTTCACGCAACCCCGAAAAGGGTGACTTTGGCTCCGGCATGGTGGGATTCTCCTCCTAGTCTTCCAGGAACGGTTATGCGTTTACAGCGAGCGTCCGTCCGGATCGCAAATGCTGGCGAGAGCCTCCGTCGCGATGCTTCCTATCGCAAACAGAGCGCCATCGGCCTCATAAACCGGAAATTTCGTCCAACGGAGGCACACCAGGCCCTTCCCCGTGGGCAGAAAGCTCGAAAATTCAACAGGCTTCTCGCCTTCCATGACGACGCCATCCATCCTGACCTGCTCTTCGGCCACATCCGGGGGGAAAAGCTCCCAGGCCGTTTTGCCGACAAATGAACCGGGGCCAATATCCAGAAGTTCTTGCAGCCGCCGGTTGAGCAGCAGGTAGCGCCCGGAGGCGTCCTTGATGGTAATCACCGGGAGCGAATAATCTATTAGCTTCTGCAGCAGTTCCTGGTTGGAGCGCAAGGCGTCCTGGGTCTCCTTGAGCTGGGTTATGTCGATCATGGTGAGCACCACGCCGGAGAACATCTGCGGGCCTATATGGTAGGGCAGAATACGCACAAGGCGCCAGAAACCGTCTTCGGTTTGAATTTCTTTCTCTGCCGGCTTCGATGATTCCTTTACCTGCCGGGCCAGCTCCGCGAGATCGATGTCCTTGATACGGTGCTTTAGATGGTGAAACGGGCGGCCCATGTCATCATCCAGAATATTTAAAATACGGCTCACCTGGGGGGTGAACTTGCGGACTTCAAGGTTCTCATCGAGGAAAATGGTCCCTATCTGGGTGCTGGCGAGCAGGTTGTCAATATCGTTGTTGAGTTCCGTCAGTTCCATTATCTTGTTCTGAAACTCCGTATTGACTGTGTGGAGTTCTTCATTTACGGACTGTAGCTCTTCATTGGTGCTTTGCAACTCTTCGTTGCTGGCAAGCAACTCTTCGTTGGCGGCCTGGAGCTCCTCGTTCGACGTCGCCAGCTCCTCGATCGTCGCCTGAAGGTTCTCCCTGCTGAATTGCAGCTCCTGCTCCAGGTCCAGGATGCGCTGCTCGGCCTCATCGCCTATGTCGTAGGATTTGCCCTCATGCACTGGCGCCGCCGGCTCACCCGCCCTGGTCGGCGGTTCGGCGATCAGCACCGCGACGAGCCGCTCCTGCCCTTTTTTGTCCGGCAGCGGTTTTATATGCAGTTCAACGTTCTTGACCGCATCCAGAATTTTCAGCCGCATTACGGAGAACCGGACTTCATGCCCGCTCCTGAACGCCTTTTGGAGCCCCGTTGCAAGCGGAATGGCCAGGTCCTTCGTCGCCATCCTGGTTATGTCGTTCTGCATTTTTCCGGAAGGCAGGGTCAAGTAGCCAGCCGAATCTCCGAACACGTGAACGAGCTCCATTTGCTCGTTCACGATCAACGCAAGGGGAATATACTCCCCGTTGAGCGCTTGCAGAAAACGGTCCAGGATGCGCTCCTCCTCGTGGGACCGCGCGCCCGGGAGCCCATAGCCTCGGGAGGAGAGTCCCAGCCTGCCCCATGCATCGGCAGGGGAGAACAGCTCGGGGCTGCCGCCCACGAACTTCCGCTTGCCGCGCGACCTGTAGATTTTCCACTTGTGGTCAAGGGGTTCAAAGTAGTCCGACATCTCCCCGGTGGTCTCACTGATGCCCAGCAGCAACAGCCCTCCGGCATTGAGCGAAAAGTTGAACAGCTCCAGCACCTTCTTCTGGAGAACAGGCTGGAGATAGATGAGCAGGTTCCGGCAGCTGATAAAATCGATCTTCGTGAACGGCGGGTCCTTGATAAGATTATGCTGCGCGAATACCACCATTTCCCGGATGCTCCGGCTGATTTGATAGCTATCGCCCCGACGGCTGAAACACCTTGTGAGCAGCTGGGGGGGAAAGTCTGCCGCAATGCTCTCCGGATAGATCCCATTGCCCGCTTGGAGCACGGCGTCACGGTCCACGTCCGTGGCGAATATCTTGACTTCGGGCGGTGGCAGCAGCCCCGCCATGATTTCGCTGCATAAAATGGCCAGTGAATACGCTTCCTCTCCCGTGGAGCAGCCCGGGACCCATAGACGCAGCTCCCTCCCGCCCCCGCCCGTCAGCAAATCCCGGAGCCATTTCCGCCCAAGGATTTCAAAAGCTTCGCGGTCCCGGAAAAAGCTCGTGACCCCGATCAAAAGCTCCCGGTAGAGGCTTGCGATTTCCCCCTGGTAACTCTCCATGTACTTCACGTAGTCCGCGATATCGTTGATCTGGTTCATTATCATACGCCGCTCAATGCGCCGGATCACGGTGCTCGGCTTGTAGTAGGTGAAATCCACCTTCGTCTTTTCCCGTATCAAGGCAAAGATCTTCGCAAGCCCTTCCTCATTGGGAGGAAGCGTTTCGGAGCACCCAATCTTGGGAATGTAGGGGTGTTTGACGAAGAAAGCGAGCTGGCGCGGCATATCCTCCGGCGACAGAACAAAATCCGCAAGCCCCGTCGCAATGGAACTGCGGGGCATCCCATCAAACGTCGCGCTCTCCGGGTCCTGCACGATGACCATGCCACCCGCTTCCTTTACGGCGCGGATGCCGCGCATGCCGTCGCTTCCGGTTCCCGACAGAATGATCGCTATGGCTTTTTCTCCCCGGTCTTCCGCAAGGGAGCGAAGGAAGACGTCAATGGGCAGGTTGAGCCCCTTCGAGTGGTCCTGCTCGCTCAGGAGCAACCGGCCATGGAATATCATCAGGTTCTTTTTCGGGGGAATCAGGTAGACGCAATCCCGCTCGACGAGAAGCCCCTCCTCCGCGTGATAGACCGGCATTTCCGTGCGCTTCGAGAGCAGCTCAACCATCGTGCTCCTGTAGTCAGGGGAAAGATGTTGGATGACTATGAACGCCAGACCGCTGCGAGGAGGCATATTAGCGAAAAAGACTTCAATCGCTTCCAACCCTCCTGCGGAAGCCCCTATTCCCACATAGTAGGCTGGCCTATCTTCAGACGTCGCATCCACCCCTCCTTTCGGAATAGACTCCGCGGCGTCATCCGATCCGTGATTGCATGGATCACTACTGTCCGGCTTCATTACCCCCCCCATTACATTTCCGTCATCAACTCCTCGCAGGATTAAGACGCGGCAAAGATTGAACGGAAAAAGCGCCTGAGACGCGCCTCAAAAGCATGTCCCGCTCCCGTTCGAGAGTAACACAAGCGAAGCGGCATGGAAAGCGACCCCTGGGGCCAAAGCGGCAGAAGAAAAGAATGACCGCAGCGGAGACTAAAGACGGGAATTGTGGTAAAATAAATATTATAGTTTGCTTGCGCGATGAGACTTCTGGCTCGGAGGAAATCGCACGGGAAGGAAGAACGGAGCAATAACAGATGGAAACGATTCTGATCGTCGATGACGAAAAAAATTACCTGCTGGTGCTGGAAGACCTCCTCAGCGAAGAGGGCTACCAAGTCGTCACGGCGGACTCGGCGAAGGAAGGGCTGGAATTCGCCGAAAGCCATGAACTCGACGCGGTGCTCACCGACATGAAAATGCCGGGGATGGACGGCATGGCATTCCTTGACCGCATCCACGCACTCAAACCGGACCTTCCCGTCGTCATGATGACTGCCTACGGCACGGTGGAAAAAGCGGTCGAAGCCATGCGCAAGGGCGCCTTCGACTACATACTGAAGCCCTTTGAAAACGAGGAGCTGAAGCTCACCGTCCAGAAAGCCATCGATCATTACCACCTGATTTGCAAGAACCGCATCCTCACTCAGGAACTCCAGGAGCGCTACCAGTTCAGCAACATCATCGGCAAAAGCGCCGTCATGCAGAAGATCTACCAACTGATCGAGAAAGTGGCGCCCACGAAGGCCACGGTGCTCATCACCGGCGAATCAGGAACGGGAAAAGAGTTGATCGCCCGGGCGATCCACTATAACAGCACGAGGGCCGACGCCCCGTTTATCTCCGTCAACTGCGGCGCACTTCCCGAAACGCTCCTCGAAAGCGAACTCTTCGGCCATGAAAAAGGAGCTTTCAGCGGGGCGGTGAGCCAAAGGAAAGGGCGCTTCGAACTGGCGCACAGCGGGACGCTCTTCCTCGATGAAATCACCGAAATGTCCTTTCCCCTCCAGGTGAAGCTGCTGCGCATCCTCCAGGAAATGGAATTCGAGCGCGTGGGAGGCAGCCAGACGCTCAAGGTGGACGTCCGCATCGTTGCGGCCTCCAACCGGGACCTGAAAGAGGAGGTTGCGGCGGGGCGCTTCCGGTCCGACTTGTTCTACCGGCTGAACGTCGTCCGCATCCACCTTCCGCCTCTGCGGGAACGAACCGACGACATCCCGCTTCTGGTGAGCCATTTCATCATGAAGCACTCCCAGGGAGCAGACCCCTGCAACATCATGGTGGAGCCAGACGCACTGCGGGTGCTGCTCGATTACCAGTGGCCGGGGAATGTCCGGGAAATTGAAAACGTGGTCGAGCGGGCCATCATTCTGAGCAACGGAAGCCGCATCACTACAAAGGACCTCCCCGTCGAGGTGCGCGGGTCCGACGAACCAGCGGCCGAGCCATCCGCCGGCGCGCATCCCGAGCCGGCGTCCGAACCTGAGATCCCGGCTCTTGGAAGAATCGCACCATCCCCCGCCGCAAATACAAGAGACATGC
>CALFXO010000090.1 GCA_937958025.1 uncultured Syntrophobacteraceae bacterium | reverse complement strand
GGACGACCAGCTCTCACTTGCAATCGGCAAGAGGGGGCAGAACGTCCGATTGGCTTCGCGGCTGACCAACTGGCGTATAGATGTAAAGAGCGAAAGTCGGCACCTGCGCCAGAGGCAATCGGGTTACCAATCGCTCCTGAGCATCCCCGGCATGGCGGAGGAGACGGCGGACAAACTTTTTGAGGCGGGAGTCGGATCGCCCGAGGAACTGGTAGAGGCTGTTCTTATCGACCTGGAGGATGCAACGCGCATCGCTTCCGCATCGCTGGCCATGTTGCAGGAGGAAGCCCGCAAGCTACTGGCCGCCGGCCCTCTGGATGAGACTGAGGAAGCATCAGAGGAAGACGACGATCAAGCGGCAGCGGAGCCTCCCACAGAGGAGGATGACGCCCCCCCACAGGACTCGGCGGACTCTCCGGCAGAGGATGAAGTTGGCCAATAGGGAAGGAGAAGCGCCGATTCGATCGTGCCTGGTTTGCGGCTCGAAAGCGTCCAAGTATGAGTTGGTCCGTCTGGCGCTCGACCATGAAGGTTGCATAACGCTTGACCCAAGCCGGCGGATGGAAGGACGGGGCGCCTATGTCTGCCCCTCCTGTCTTCCCCGGTTGCGCTTCAACAAGAAGGTTCAGTGGGCGTTCCGGAACAAAGCAAAGGGAGTGGCCCCGAATATTTGCGAACACTCCTCGCAAAAACCCGTGAAGCGCTTTCAGGAAAAACGGTGAATGCCCATACAATCCGAGCCTGTCAGGAGTTATACTTATGAATCCCTAAGAAGTTGTTGTTCTTAGAATATATCGCACTAGCAGGAAAGGGAGAAGTCTTCATGGCGCAACGAATGAGGGTGCATGAACTTGCAAAGGAATTCAACGTGAATAATAAGGATCTCATAGATCGGATTCTTAGGCTGGGTATCCAGGTTAAGAATCATATGAGCACTCTGAGTGATTCCGCAGTGCAGAAGATCCGCCAGCACTTCACGGAGGCCAGCGCAGAAGCGGTCGAGCAAAAACGCATAGGAAGAGAAGTTATCAGAAGGCGAAAAAAGACAACCGCAGAAGAAACACCCACAGAATCCGAAGCGCTTAGTCAGGAAACCGTCGAAGCAGAACACCCCGCCGCGATAGCGGAGCTTTCTCCCAAGCCTGAAGCACCCGGCCTCTCGATCTCCATCCCCGAAGAACCCATTGCGCCACAACCCTTCGTCGAGGCTGTGGCTGCAAAACCGATCGAAGAGCCGCCAGTCCACGAGCCCGCAGAAAGCCCCGTGGAAGCGCCATCAACCATCGCAGCAGCCCCTCCCTCGTCAGGGGAGCCCGAGTTGGAGGCGGAGCCGGTCAAGGCCGCCGAGCGGGCGCCCGTTTCCGAGCCTTCCGTGGCGGATGCGGACAAGTCGAGGCCCACCGAGTCCAAGGTGGAGGAAACCGTTCAGGAAACGGAACCCACAGCTGGAATGGGTCCCATGGAAACTACGGAGCCAGTCGCCGTAGAGGATGAGTCTCATCTTAAGCAGGAGCGAGGAAAAGAAGTGGAAGAAGAAGCCGCTGACGTTGGCGCCGCGGAAGAAATGGAAGTAGCGGAAGCGCCTGTCGAAACCGTCGCAAAGGAGGCCCCCCGGGCGGAAGAGCCACCCCCGCCCGCCGCCCCGACAGGGAGGCAGGAAGCAGCCGCTGCCGAAGCGCCTGAGGCGGAGGCCGCTGAAGAAGCGGAAAATCAGGGGGAAGAGGACAAACCCAAGTCCAAGAAGGCCAAGAAACGGCGTCGCAAGAAGACGCACAAGGACGAGCCTGCGCGCATCATCAAGCTTCCTGAAATCATCCCCGAGGAGCCCGAGGAAGAGCCAGAGTTGCATATCGTTCCGCCCAGGCTGCATGTCGTGGTCGAAGATGCGGAGTCCAAAGACGCGCAGCGCAAGAAGCGCAAACCCGAGGAGGCCGAGCGGGATGCGCAGGGACGCAAGCGCAAGCCCGCAGGGAAAAAAGAGGTCTTCGAGCGCGAGGACCTCTATTCGAAGAAGGAGCTTGCGGCCCAAGCTGATCGCGGCCGCGGCAAGGACAGGGGCAGGCCTTTCAAGGAGCCTCCAAAGCCCGAGCCTGTCGTCCCAAAGATCGGCAAGCGCAAGATCAAGGTGGAAGACGCCATCATTGTTGGAAACCTTGCGAAGCAGATGGGTGTAAAAGCCGGAGAAGTCATAAAGAAGCTCCTGCTCCTCGGACTCCCGGCGAATGTAAACCAGGCGGTTGATTTTGATACGGCCGCATTGGTGGCTTCCGAATTCGATTTTGAAGTGGAAAAGGTCGGATTTGAAGAGGAAGGCATCATGCAGGCGCAGGAGGATCGTCCGCAAGACCTCATCACGAGGCCCCCGGTCGTCACCGTCATGGGACACGTCGACCACGGAAAGACGTCCCTCCTCGACGCAATTCGCCACACCAACGTGATCGGCGGAGAGGCGGGAGGCATCACGCAGCACATCGGCGCCTACTACGTCAAGCTGGAGAGAGGCGACGTCGTCTTCTTGGACACTCCAGGCCACGAGGCGTTCACCTCCATGCGCGCGCGCGGCGCCAAGGTCACGGACATCGTCATCCTGGTGGTCGCGGCGGACGACGGCGTCATGCAGCAGACCATAGAGGCCATCAACCACGCCAAGGCGGCCGACGTGCCGATCATCGTGGCTATCAACAAGATCGACAAGCCGAACGCCAACATCGATCGCGTCAAGCGGGAGTTGGCGGACCACGGCCTGATGACGGAGGAATGGGGCGGGAGCACCACTATGGTGGAGCTTTCGGCAAAGAAGAACATCGGCATCGACGACCTGCTCGAGATGGTCATTCTCCAGTCCGAAATTATGGAGCTTAAAGCCAACCCGAACAAGGCGGCTCGCGGGCGCGTCATCGAAGCGAAACTCGACAAGGGGCGCGGACCGGTGGCCTCCATCCTGGTCCAGGAAGGAACGCTCAAGACGGGCGATTGTTACGTGTGTGGAACGCACTTTGGCCGCGTCCGGAATATGTTCAACGATCGGGGACAAAAGCTTGAGGAGGCCGGACCGGCTACGCCGCTTGAAGTCATTGGACTCTCGGGCGTTCCGAACGCCGGTGACGATTTCGTCGTGGTGGCCGACGAGAAACAGGCCAAGACGGTGGCAGAGCATCGCCTCCTTAAGCAACGAGAGCGGGAGCTGACTCGCACCGGCAAGATCACCCTGGAAAAACTCTATGAACAGATCCAGGAAGGCGCTGTGAAAGACCTAAACGTCATTCTCAAGACCGACGTTCAAGGCTCCATGGAAGCCATCACCGATTCACTGGTGAAGCTCTCCACTTCCGAGGTCAAGGTGAACCTGATCCACACCGGCACAGGGGCCATCACCGAGACGGACATCATGCTCGCCTCCGCATCCAACGCTATCGTCATCGGATTCAACGTGAGGGCCGACGCGAAGGTGCAGGACCTGATCGAACAGGAAAATGTGGATGTACGGTATTACGACGTAATCTATCAGATCCTCAGCGACATCCAGGACGCAATGGTCGGCATGCTCGAACCCGAGTACAAAGAGAACAATATCGGGCGGGCGAAGGTAATCCAGCTTTTCCACGTTCCCAAGATAGGCGTCGTTATTGGCTGTCAGGTTACGGACGGAAGACTGGAGAGAGGAGCAAGGGCGAGGGTCTTGCGCGAAAGCGTCGTTGTCTGGGACGGAAAGATCGCGTCCCTGCGGCGGTTCAAAGATGACGCGAAAGAAGTCAAGGCCGGGTTCGAGTGCGGCGTCGTGATAGAGAATTTCTCGGATCTCAAGGTCGATGATGTGATCGAGGCCTATGAATTGCAAGAAATTAAACCCACTCTGGACCGCAAAGACGCTCCGGGAGAAGACAAGAAGAACAAGGAGCGATCCGGGCAATGACGGTGGGAGTCGCTCGCATCACATTCAGGCTCCACGGCAACCAGTCCCTCAAGGACAAGCGCCGTGTGGTCAAGAGCCTGATAGAAAAGAGCCGCAACAGGTTCAACGTTTCGGTGGCGGAGGTGGCCGACCAGGACCTGCACCAGCGTGCAACGATAGCGGTTGCGGTTGTGAGCGCGGACGGAGGACTTGTAAACGCCATCCTCGACAAGATCATCGCCTACATGGATTCGCTCCATCTGGCGGACCTTGCGGATCATGAAATTGAGCTTATCCCGATGGGTGACATGGCGCTGTGAGGCGTTTCACTTTACGGGCAGGACCATAAGGATAGCGCCGGAATTATGGAATATAAGCGTTCTGATCGGGTTGCGGAGCTGATACAAAGGGAAATCGCGGGAATGCTCCAGCGTGGCATTAAGGACCCGCGCGTCGCGGGCGTCACCGTGACGGGCGCCGACGTTTCCCCCGATCTGCGCCACGCCCGAGTCTATTATGTTTTGCACGGATCGGCGGAAGAGCGGGAGAATGCCTCGAGAGGCCTTTCCAAGGCCAAGGGGTTCATCCGCAGGGAGATCGGGAAAAGGCTCCAGCTTCGATATGCCCCGGAGATCGATTTCCGCTACGACGCCTCTCTGGATTACGGGGACAAGATCAACCGGCTGCTGAAAGAAATAAAGAAAGAAACGAATATCGATGAAGAATGAAGCGGACATACGCGTGGGGCTCCGGGAAATCGCCGCGGCTATAAGCGAGCGCGGGAAATTCCTTGTCGCGACCCACTACAACCCGGACGGCGACGCCGTAGGCTCCCTGCTGGCGACGGTTTACATGCTCCGAAGCCTCGGGAAAGAGGCCGATGCCTATTGCCGCGACCCAGCCCCGGCCGGACAGGCGTTTCTCGCCGGGGCCGATGCCATCCGCAATGACGGGGCTGCCCCGTCGCTGTACGAGGCGGCCATTCTCGTCGATTGCGGAGACCTCCACAGGGTGGGCCCCAAGCTGGAAAAAGTGGTGAAGGATGCACCGTTCCTCATAAACATAGACCACCACGCATCGAGCGCCCCCTTTGGAGACGTGTACTGGGTGGAGCCGACAGCCAGCAGCACGTGCGAGATGCTCTACGACCTCGGCCTGGAGCTCTCCGTGAAGCTCACCCCCGAAATCGCCGCGCAACTCTACACCGGCGTCCTCACCGACACGGGCTCCTTCCGGTTCTCGAACACCAGCCGGAGAGTTTTCGATATCGCGGCGCGGCTGGTGGACGCGGGGGCCGATCCGGGACGCATCGCCGAAGAGGTTTACGATTCCGCTTCGCCGCAGAGGCTGCGCCTCCTCACGAAGGTGTTGTCCACGACGGCGTTCCACGCCGACAATTCCCTGGCAACCGCGGACCTGACCCGGAAAATGCTGGAAGAAACCGGCGCGTTGGGGGCCGCCGATAGCGAGGGATTTATCAATCTCCTGCGGTCGGTCGCAACGGTCCGGGTGGCGGTGCTTTTCCGTGAAGAAAAGGACGGCGGCGTGCATGTGAGCATGCGCTCCAAGGGAGACGTCGACGTCTCGGTCTTCGCCCAGAATCGCGGAGGCGGAGGGCACAAGAGGGCCGCGGCCTTTCGGGCGCAGGGCGATGTCGCATCGGTTCGCGCCCGCATAACCCGCGACATCCTGGATGCCATGGCGCTCGACGGCGCTCAACGGGACCAGGGTGCATGAAGCAGGAAACGGCAAGCATAAGTTCCTTGGAAGCCGGACAACGCATGGTCGCATCCAAAGCCAAGACTCCCGCGTCAAGGCCGCTCCCGCCCGCCCGCGAGCAGGTCAACGGCGTGCTGATTGTCGACAAATCGGAAGGGATCACTTCCTTCAGTGCGGCGGCCAAAGTGCGGAGGATGCTCGGACAGAAGAAGGCGGGGCATTGCGGCGCCCTCGATCCCTTCGCCACCGGGGTTCTCGTGGTCTGCCTCAACCAGGCGACGCGGATCGCGGACCATTTTCTGTCCCAGGAAAAGGAATACCGGTTCACTGTCCGATTTGGAGTGGAAACCGACACCCTCGACAAGACAGGGCAAGTCGTCCGGACATGGGAGGGCGCCCCCATAGCGGAAGAGACGCTTATGGAGGGCTTGGAGGCTCTTCGTAGAGCGCGTTCGCAGCGCACGCCCATCTACGCGGCAGCCCGAGTCAATGGCCGCAGACTTTACGAGTACGCACGCCGTGGGGAGCAGGTCGAGCTTCCCGAGAGGGAAATAACGATCCACCGTCTGGATCTTCTGTCCTACCAGTGGCCCGAGACGGAGCTCGTAGTGCGCTGCTCCAAGGGGACGTACGTCCGGCAGATGGCCGCCGATCTCGGGAGCGCCCTCGGGTGCGGGGCGCACGTCACCCGCCTGCGTCGCCTCGCCAGCGGGCAGTTCCGCATCGAGCAGGCAATCCCTCTCACGGATGTCTCCGGCGCGGAGGATTTCGCCGAACGGGCTATGCAAGGCATGATATCCATGAACGACGCTCTGGCCCACCTGCCGGCCATAGCTATAGAGGATCGGGAGACGCTCGCGCGGCTCCGAAACGGTGGTCTCGATCCCGAGTGGGAAAGGCGATGCCGCGATGATTTGCCGCCGCATCCCGGCCCTTTTCGATTGACCACCCCCCAAAGCCGGCTGCTCGCCCTCTGGCGGCCCAATCCCGTTCCTGGGCAAGGCCGGCGGTTACGATTGTTTAATGAGTAAATTTAATGTATTGCATGGTGTGTTTCATTCGTTCAACAAAGGAGGATTTACCGTGGTAATGACCCCTGTAAAAAAGCAGGCAATCATCGAGGATTTCAAACTGCATCCTTCGGATACGGGATCGCCCGAAGTTCAGATCGCGCTCTTAAGCGAGCGAATCACTTATCTTACGGAGCACTTCAAGATTCACAAGAAGGACCACCATTCACGCCGCGGGCTTCTCAAGCTGGTCGGGCAGCGCCGGCAGCTCCTCAACTATCTGAAAAAAAAGAATGTCGATAGATATTCCGCGGTCATCGAGAGACTTGGATTGCGCCGCTAAGTGCAGCTTTTCGACGCCGGTTATGCAAGTCATCGAGCGGGCATAGACATTGGCATAAGGATTGAGATATGAAATATTCTGTAGAGGTGCAGGTGGGCGGACGTCCACTTGTGATTGAAAGCGGTCACGTGGCGCGCCAGGCCGGGGGATCGGTCATGATGCGCTACGGCGATACGGTTGTGCTGGCGGTGGCCACCCGCGAGGAGCGGGTCCGCGAGGGAATCGACTTCCTTCCCCTCATGGTGGACTACCAGGAAATGAGCTACGCCGCCGGACGCATTCCGGGAAGCTTTTTCAGACGCGAGATCGGGCGTCCCAGCGAGAAGGAAACCCTCACCTCCCGCCTCATAGACCGTCCGATCCGGCCATTGTTCCCGAAAGGCTATTCCTTTGAAACCCAGGTGATGGCGACGGTCATGTCGGTGGACCAGGAGAACGAGCCCGACGTGGTCGCCATGACAGGCGCCTCCGCCGCCCTGCACACATCCTCCATTCCCTTCCATGGCCCCATCGGAGCTGTTCGGATCGGCAGGGTCAACGGCGAGCTTATCGTCAATCCCAGCTCCAGGCAGCTGGAGGAAAGCGATATGAACGTCGTCGTCGCCGCGGGCCGCGAGGCGGTGGTGATGGTCGAGGGCGGAGGGCGGTTTATCTCGGAAGACGACCTGCTGGAAGCCATCCGGGTGGCGCATGAGGCTATTGTTCCCATACTGGATGCTCAGGAGGAGCTCCGCAGGCTCATGGGCGTCGAGAAGGACGCCCTGCCGGAATCCGCGGCGCAGGTCGATCCCTCGCTCGTCGAAGCGGTGCATAAAATAGCCCGTGACGGCATGCGGGAAGCCATGACGACCGCGGACAAGATGCTCAGACGGAGCCGTAAGTCAGCAGTCAAGACGAAAGTCCTCGAGGAGCTTGCAGCGGAAGCCGAGGGGCGTGGAAAAGAGATCGCAGCCATCATGGAAGAGCTCGAAAAAGAGATCGTCCGCAAGATGATGGTGGAGGAGAAGCGGCGGATCGACGGACGCGCGTTCGACGAAATCCGCCAGATCGAGATCGAAGTGGGCGTCCTTCCGCGAGTCCACGGGTCGGCGCTGTTCCGGCGCGGAGAAACCCAGGCGCTCGTCATCACGACGCTTGGTTCCTCATCCGATGAGCAAAAGATCGAGACGCTCGGCGGCGAGACCTTCAAGCCCTTCATGCTCCACTATAACTTCCATCCTTTCAGCGTGGGCGAAGTGCGGCCCCTGCGCGGCCCCGGACGAAGAGAGATCGGGCACGGCGCATTGGCCGAACGCGCCATCAAGCCCGTCCTGCCCAACAACTCGGATTTTCCCTACACAATCCGCGTGGTTTCCGAAATCCTCGAATCGAACGGGTCTAGCTCCATGGCCAGCGTGTGCGGAGCGTCGCTCTCACTGATGGACGCGGGCGTGACAGTGAAGGACCCCGTTGCGGGCATCGCCATGGGGCTCGTGAAGGAAGGCGACGACATCGTCGTGCTCTCCGACATCCTGGGTGATGAAGACCACTTGGGCGACATGGATTTCAAGGTCACCGGCAACGAGAAGGGCGTCACCGCCTTCCAGATGGACATCAAGATCACCGGAATCGACCGCGAAATCATGCGTCGCGCGCTGGAGCAGGCCAAGGCGGGAAGACTCCACATCCTCGGCAAGATGCGCGAGGTGATCTCCACTCCACGGTCCGAGCTATCCCCCTACTCTCCTCGGGTGGTCAGCATCCAGATTAATCCGGACAAGATCCGCGACGTGATCGGCCCCGGCGGTAAGATGATCCGCTCCATCGTGGCGGATACGGGCGCCAAGATCGACATCGAGGATTCCGGCCGGGTGGTGATTATGAGCCCCGACGGCGCGGCCTGCACCAAGGCGATCGACAGGATCAAGCGCCTCACGCAGGAGCCCGAGGTGGGGCAGATCTACCTTTCCCGCATCGTGCGCATCACCGATTTCGGCGCCTTCGCCGAGATACTCCCCAACACCGAGGGACTCATCCACATCTCGCAGCTGGACGCTAAGCGGGTGCGGAAGGTGAGCGACGTGGTGCGCGAGGGAGAGGAAGTGCTCGTCAAGGTGATCGAGATCGACAAGGATGGCCGCATCCGCCTGAGCCGCAAGGCGGCTCTTCCGCAGTCCGAAGAGCAGAAGGATTGACAGAGGAGCCTATCGCTTTGCACTATAAGACGGTCCTCGAAAACGGCGTCCGCGTTGTAACGGAGAATATTCCGCATGTGCGTTCGGTCGCAACGGGCATATGGCTCAATGTCGGGTCCCGCGATGAGCGGGACGGCGACCGGGGCCTCACCCATTTCATCGAGCACATGCTTTTCAAGGGGACGCGGCGCCGCACGGCCCTCGATATAGCCAAGGAGTTGGACGCCGTCGGCGGTTTCGCCAACGCGTTCACTTCCAAGGAGAACCTGTGCGTGCACACCAAGGTGCTGCACAAGCAACTGCCGGTGGTGATGGACCTCCTGACGGACATCTTCCTGTCCTCGACCTTCGATCCCGAGGAAATCGAGCGGGAGCGGGAGGTCATCCTTCAGGAGATCGGCATGATCGAAGACACCCCGGATGAGTACGTTCACATCCTTTTCCAGGAGTTGTACTGGAAGGACAATCCGCTGGGGCTTCCGATCTACGGCACGGAGGATGCGGTCGAAGAGTTCGACCGGGACAGGATTCTCCGGTACATCGAACGAACCTTCAATCCCAGGCGCATTGTCGTGGCCGCAGCCGGCTGCGTCGACCACGACGCTTTTTTGGAGCTGGCGGGGCCGGTCTTCGGACGGCTTACAAACGGGGCGGCGCGGGTCGAAAGGACGGTCCCACGCATCCATCAGTTCCGGGAAGTCATCCCGAAAGACCTGGAACAGGTGCATATCTGCATGGCCATGCCGGGATGCTCCCAAACGGATAAGACGCGCAGCATCTGCCACCTCACGAATGTAATCCTCGGAAGCAGCATGAGCAGCCGCCTCTTCCAGGAAGTCCGTGAGAAGCGCGGTCTGGCGTACTCCGTTTACTCCTTCCTGAACAGCCACGAAGACGTCGGAATGCTCGGCGTCTACGCGGGCGTCGGGCCGGAGAGCGTCGGCGAAACGCTCAAGGTGATCCATGACGAATTGCGGCGATTCGCCGCGGAGCCGGTTTCGGAAGCGGAACTCCACGCGGCCAAGGAGCACCTCAAGGGCGGCATGCACCTCAACGCCGAAAGCACCGATTCCAGGATGAACCGGCTGGCGAAAAACGAGCTTCTCTTCGGACGCATGATTACGTTCGAGGAGGTCGAAAACTGGATCGACGAAGTGACGCCCGAAGCGATTCAGCAGTGGTTCCAGGCGTCCCTGCCGGATGAAGGGCTCCTGCCCACGATGGTCTTCGGTCCGGTGAAGCCCGACGTGCTCGACAATCTTTAAGCCGGCCGTCAGCCGACTGAAACGGACCAGATAAGATGCCCATCTCCTTCCAGGTGCTCGCAAGCGGCTCCAAGGGAAACGCAATCCTCATCCATAGCGCCAGGACGAGAATTTTATTGGATGCAGGCCTGAGCGCCAAGGAGATCGGGCGACGTCTCGACCGCACCCCCGTGCGGGCCGAGCAGCTCGACGCAATCGTCGTCAGCCATGAACACACCGACCACGTGCGCGGAATCGGCGTCCTAAGCCGCCGCTTCGACCTCCCCGTTTACACGACCAAGGGGGCGCTCGAAAACCTGCCCCCGCAGGTGGGGAGCCTCGCCTCGGTGCAGGTCTTCCACTCCGGCCCGTCCTTTCGCATAGGCGATATCGCCATTCACCCCTTCGCCACCTGCCACGATGCGAGCGAGCCCGTCGGGTTCGTCTTCGAGCACGAAGCAACGCGCCTTGGAGTCTGCACGGACCTCGGGGTCGCAACCCAGCTGGTGCGGGCCCGCCTCATGGGCTGTCAGGGGCTTGTCGTCGAGGCCAATCACGACGTGGAGCGTCTCCTGAGCGGTCCCTATCCCTGGCCTCTCAAGC
>CALFXO010000089.1 GCA_937958025.1 uncultured Syntrophobacteraceae bacterium | reverse complement strand
TGAGAAACAGCCCGGCGAACGGCAGGGGAGACGCGAACCCGAACGCCGAATACATGCCTTCCCATCCCATCAGGTGGTAGGTGAGGTAAAAGGCTCCGAGCATCATGACCTCGAAAAGCGCGACCTCCTTCAGCACGTGCCGCCCCCGGTAGTGCCCCGCCTCATGCGCGAGCACCCCGAGGACCTCCTCGTGGGGGTGCGATTCCAGCAGCGTATCGTAGAGCACGATGCGCTTCGTCCGCCCAAGCCCCGTGAAGTATGCGTTGGTGTGGCCGCTTCGCCGCCCCGCGTCCATCTGGAGGATGGTTTTCACACGGATGCCTCCCCGCTCCAACAGGTCGGTGATCTTCCGCGCCAGCGCTTCGTCTTCCACCGGGGTGAACTTGTTGAAAAGCGGCGCGATGAGCACGGGGTGGAGCGCCACGAGTGAAAACTGCACGAAGGAGACGGCAAGAAATCCCCACAACCACCAGCTTCCAGGGGCTGTCGCGATCACTCCGAGCACTGCGGAGAGAACGATGGCCGACAAAACGAGGGTTGCAAGCCCCTCCTTTACCCGGTCGATGATCCAGAGCTTCGGGGTGGAGCGGTTGAACCCGTATTTCTCCTCGATGACGAACGTGTCGTAGTAGCCGAACGGAAGCTCGACCACGGCGAACGCGGCGCCTGTGGCAAAAAAGAAAAGCAGCCCCGCCGGAACGCCGGATAGCCCCCAGTCTTCCGAAAACAGGCGTGCGAGCCACGGAAGAACTCCCGAGAGCAGCGCGATGAGGAGGAGTGTTTCCGTGACGAGGGTTTCCGCTATCCCCAGGCGGATGGATTCTCCCGAATAGGCGGCGATCTGCTCCAGTTTTCCGGCGTCCAGGACGTCTTCAAATCCCGGCGGGATGCGACTCCCCTCTTCTTTCATTCGTTTCCGGTTGAGCTGCTCCATCCATAGGGCGACGGCGTTCTGCAAGAAGAAAAGAAGCAGGAAGGCCGTCAGGAAGCCATTCCATTCCACACTGCCCATACAGCGTTTATCCTTAGCATGATTGTCCACAATTCCAGCGGCTTCCGCCGCCCTGATCCCCTTGACCCAATGGCGTTCACTCAAGCCCCAACGTCTATTCGTGTACGAGCGGCTTCCAGCCGCGACTGCGAAGATAGTGTCCAGGCATGACACGTCTTGGGGGATTTCCCCAAATCTGCAACATTGCTCTTGGCCTGCCTGACTCCCGCCCATCGACGGGCAAACACGAAAAATATCCCATGGGCGCCTTGATGAAAAGGGAAAAAGCATTAGCTTAAATGCACTGAGGATTTCGGATTCCTGCGCCGGGGGCGGCGGTCCGCCCGCGCGTGCGCGTATATATTAGGAGGCGCATCATGGAAGGTAAACGCTCTTTGCATCTGAAGGTTCAAGAGATGTGCGACTGCTTCGCGGCCACGGACTATTTTGAAGAAATGAAGCGCGTGGCTGCTGCGGGCGGCGACAGGGAGGAGGCTTCCCTGAAGTGGATTGCACTCGCCGTGTTGCATGGCATTAATAGCGACGCGAGGAAAATTTCCATCTCCCGCTCCGGTGACGGGGCGGTGAAGGTGCGCGCGAAATATGGTCCCGCGGAGCTGCCTTCGCCCGGCCCCGAAGTGGGCGGCGCCGTGATGGATACGGTGAAGGAAATCCTCCATTTTGGAGGGGGTAGGAAGGAAAAAAGCCCTTGGGCCATGGGGATTCGCGACGGAAGCGTGGACTTGGGAGTGAAAGTCGAACGGGAAGACGGCCTCGAAACCATCACCCTCAAGTTTCCCAAATAGGATGCTCGCATCGGCTGAGTCTGCCCTATGAAGTATTGAACGCTCTCCCGGCTGCCTCGGCCGGGAGAGCGTTTTTGCTTTACGGTCTGCCGGGATGCATGTGCTGCGGCTCATCGCTGTGGGGAGGAATGACCTCGACGGGGTGCTCCGGTATCGTCCGCACGGTCAGCGTGTGAGTAAAGAGCCTTTTGGCTGCATCCTGGATGTTCGCTGCGGTCACTGCCTTGACTTTTTCAATGTACCCTGCGTCATAGTTCCATCCAAGCCCCAGAACTTCATCCACGGTCGCGCTTTGCGCTTGGGCCTCGATGCTTTCCAGCTCCATGTGGTGCATTGTGACCACGATGTTCTTGCCCGTATCGAGTTCCTGCTGCGAGACGGGCTCTGCAACCAGTTTGTTCAGATTATCCATGATGATGCCCTGCACTTTATCGAGGTTGGCAAGCGTCGTCTGGGTGATAACCCCGAAGAAGCCGGCATTGACCCCGTAGAAGGGGAATGCGTGCACCAGGTAAACCAGGTCCTGATCTCCACCGCGCAAGGCGTCTTCCAGCCTCCCGGTGGGATAGCTTACACCCGAGAGAATGGCGTCGAGGACGTCGAGCGTTGGCCGATCTTCCGACTTTAGGTCCACGCCGTTTGTTCCTATTAGAAGCGCGGCCGAAGTCTTCTGGTTCTTCTTCTCCACGACGCGATTTTCCGAAAGCATCTCGGTTTCGTTCGGCAGATCGGGCTTTTCCGCGCTGCCCGGAGCGGCTTTCCAGGATGCGAACTTCTCCGTGATCCTCTTCTGGACGACGTCGGCGTCCACGTCCCCGTAAACCGCGAGCACCGCTCCGGCTGGCGTCGCCATGCGATGGTAGAACTTGACGATTTCATCCCTGGTGAGGGCTTTTATCGATTCCGGAGTCCCCAGCCGGTCGTGTCCGTAGGGATGCTCCTTGAAATAGTTTTCCTTGAAGAGATGCGCGATCTCCGCTTGCCAGCTCTCGTCGCGCTGCTGCAAAGCCAGCAGGAAGTCCTGGCGGTTCTTCTCTATTTCGTCGGCGGGGAACTGTGAGTTCTGGACGATGTCCGACAGGATGTCGAGCGCAAGGTCCAGGTCCTCCTTGAGCACCTTGATGCTCACGTGGTACGTGTTGCTTTCCGACCCGCTGCCGATCGCTCCCCCCACGCTTTCGATGGCCTTCGCGATATCCTGCTTGCTGCGGGTCTTTGTCCCGGCGGTCAGGAGTTCGGCGGTGAAAGCCGAAATCCCTGGAGGCGCCGATTTCTCATAAGTAAGCCCGCCCGGTCCGTACAATTGGATGGTGACCAGAGGCAGGGTGCGGTCCGATTTGAGCAAGAGCTTCATGCCATTGTTCAGCTTGACGAAGCGGGGCTCCGAAGCCTGCGCCGTTGCGGGCGCCGCTGGGACCGCTTCCGTTGCCGATGCGGATTCTTTTGCTTCCTTCGGGGGCTTGATGACGGCCACGTTCATGCGGCCCATGTCCAGGTAGGCGTTTGCCGCCCTGCGGACTTCTTCCGCCGTCACGCGCCGGATTCCCTCGACATAGGTTTCGTCGAAGTAGGGATCTCCGGTGTCGAAATAGGAGGATGCTATGGTCGAAGCCATCTCGGATGCTGTTTCCTTCCCGAAAACGTGCGCCGCGACGACCTTCTTCTTGGCCTTTTCCAATTCCTCGGAAGTTGCCAGTTCCTTCTTCAGCCGATTGAGTTCGTCCTCCACGCCGTCCATGACTTTGGGCCATTTGTCCGGGGGCAGGTCCATCGAAATGATAAATTGCCCTTTGACGAAAGACGGCGTCCAGTTGGATGCGTCCACGCTGAGCACCTGCTTCTCTTTTTCCTTCAGTCTCCGGTGAAGCCTGCTCGTGTCCCCGTCACCCGCCAGGATGGCGAGAACGTCCAGGGCGTACAGGTCGGGACTCGCTATGTCCACGGATGGGAAGCCGATCATGGCCTGCGTCAGCTTGGCGATCGGGAGTTCTTTTTCGGTCCTGCGCGGAGAAGTCTGCGGGGGCTCGGGAGGCAGCGAATCCACTGGGGCCGCCTTGCGGGCGAAGCCTTTGGTCGCCTCAATCACGTATTTCAAGGCGGCGATGGGGTCCACGTTTCCGGCGATTGCCATCACGATGTTTTCCGGAGCATACCGCTCCGCATAATACGCCTCGAGGTCCTCTCTGCTGTTCCGGACGAAAACGTCCTCATAGCCTATCACGGGATAACGCACAGGGTGGATGCGGTACGCCGTGTCCATGAAAAGCTGCCACAGCTCCCGCGACGGATTGTTCTCGCCCAGCTTGAACTCCTGCTGGATGACCGACTTTTCGCGCGTGACCTCCTT
>CALFXO010000088.1 GCA_937958025.1 uncultured Syntrophobacteraceae bacterium | reverse complement strand
GTGGAGCGCGGGCGGCGCGCCGCCCCGGTGGATCGTCCAGGCGGCGGGGATGCCGCATCGTTCGCAGGCGGCCCGTATGGGAGCGAGCGTCCCGTGCTCCCTCGCGAGCACCGCGATGCCGGACCAGGGCGTCCCGGGGGCGATCTCCCTTATCCTCTTCGCCTCCGCGACGAAGGCCGCCGCCTGATCCCGGGCGTCCTCCACCGTGATGACCTGCACCTTGCCGCCCGAGAGCGGGTCCAACTCGCCGAAGGCCCCTCCCGGATGCTCCCGCTCCCGGGCGCGGTCGATGCGGATGGGATGATCCTTTTTCATCCGGTCCTTGTTGTGGGCAATGAGGGCGTTGGCCGCCGCGATAATGTAGGCCGTCGACCGGTAGTTGTCCGTGAGGTGGTGCGTCGATGCCCCGTAGTCCTTGCTGAACTTCCGGATAAGCTCCACGTTGGCCCCCCGGAAGGTGTAGATGTTCTGGTCGTCGTCGCCGACCGCCATGATGGCGAGCTTCGCGTCGGGGTCCATGGCGGTTCTGCCCGCTATCGCCGAGACCAGTTCGTATTGCTTGTCGTCTATGTCCTGGTATTCGTCCACCAGAATATGGCGGAAGCCCGCAAGCAGCCGCTCCCTCGCCTCGTCCGGTTCGGCGGGGGAGAATTCGGCTTCTCCCCGCAGGAGGCGGATCGCTTCCGGGATGACGTCGTCGAAGGGATAGTCCTCGCCCTTGCCCCGTTCGGCGAGCTCCGCGAAGGAAAGACCCGCGAGCCGCATGGCGAGGCTGTGGTAGGTCTGTATCGTCACGCCTTTCGCGTCGCTCCCGACCAGCTCGAAGAGGCGGCGGCGCAGCTCCACCGCCGCGTAGTGGTTGAAGCAGAGCGCCAGGATGCTCCGCGCTGGGGCGCGGAGCACGCGCAGCAGGTAAGCGCAGCGGTGCACCACCACCCGCGTCTTGCCGGCGCCCGGACCCGCCAGCACCAGCATGTTGCTGTCCTCGGGCGAGGCGACGATCGCCATCTGCACGGGGTTCGCCAGTTTGTCGACAATGCGCTGGAAGGACTCCTGGGCGGTGGCGCGTTCGAGCATTTCCTTGCGTCCGGGGAAGAACCGCCGGATAAAGGAAAGCCGGTCCATGGTGAAGTAGGCGAGCACCAACTCGAGCGCCTTGCGTATCTGTTCGACCCCGAGCCGGGCGTATTCGTTCACCACGTGCACCTGGAATATGCGCTCCTTGTAGTGCTGTTCCAGAGGTTCGTAGTCGCCCTTGAGATACCTTCCCTTTCGCGCCTCCGGCGAGATGCGCACCGACATCGCCGGACGGAAGACGGAGAGCCCCTTGTGCAGGCGGATCACGTCGTGCTCGTGCAGGAATAGCAGCCCACGGTCAACGGCGGCCAGCGGGTCCTTGACCTCCTGGGCGAGAAAAAGGTGCGACCGTATGGCCTTGACCAGGTCGTCCAGGGAGAAGCCCACCATGTAGGCGGCGCTCGCGGGGGCGTCTGGCGGAATTTTTTCCAGGATGGCGTCGAGGATGACGCGGGCCGTCGCGCGCCGCTTCCGCGACGTGGCGACCATGGCGTCCCAGTCGCGTAAGTGCTTCACTCGGTAGTGGTCCTGGAAGACGTGGCGGTATTGGATGCTCCCCTTGCTCCCCGCGAATCCCCTGCCGTCCAGGCTGAGGCTCTTTAATAGTCTGGTGATCATCTCCGGAGAGCTTTTAAGCCCGATGTTTTTCAGCCGCTGGTTGAGCCGCCGGAGCGAGAGATCCTGCCAGTCCTCTTCGGCGGCGTCCGGAGCGACCTCTCGGAGCGCCTGCAGCATGCTTTCTTCCAGTTCGCAGATGTGGTCGAGGGCCTGCACGGGAGGGTTGTGGACCTTGTTGCGCACGAAGGCCGTGAGCATGACGCCCTTTTCTATGAGACCCGCTTCCGCCATGCTGTGCAGCGTGCGGAGGACGCGCTGCGAGGGCGTTTCGCCTCGCTCCCCGCATATGTCGTTTTCTACCGCCTCCCTGGCGTTCCTTTCCGCTTCCCAAAGCCCTCCCAGCTCCGCGAGGGCGTCGGCGTCCATCCCCTCGTCCGCGCTGGAATTCATCATCGTTTTCAGGAAAAATTCCCACCTCTGGCGGGTTTCAGAGGAAAGGCGGAGCGGCTCCATTTTCTTCCGGGCTTCCTCCATGCTGCTTACGAGCAGTCGTCCCTGGAAGGCCCGCGTGTGGTTTTCGTTCCGCTCCAGGAACCCCGCCCGTTCGAGCCATGCGACAGCCGTTTTGACTTTCGTGTCGGCCTGCAAATCGTCCGCGTCGAAGCTGACGTCCGCCTCATCCTCCCGAAGGATTTCCGTCGGGGTGATGATGACGTCGCCCGAAGGGCTGCGCCGGGCCCTGCGGAGAACCCTCAGGATTTCGGCGATGTCCCTGCGCCCCAGCTTCGACATGGCCCCGAGCTGGAATTGGATTTCAACGTCCTGCTCGTCGAAGAGCAGCACGCATTCGGCGTCCTTGAGGTCCCGGCCCGCGCGTCCCGCTTCCTGTATGTAGTTTTCGAGCGACCCCGGAATGTTGGCGTGGAGCACGAGGCGGACGTTCTCCTTGTCGATCCCCATGCCGAAGGCGTTGGTCGCCGCGATGACGCGAAGTTGTCCGCTCAGGAAGCTTTCCTGCACGGCGCGCTTGTCCGGCCCTTCGAGTCCCCCGTGGAAAAGTGCGGCGGGCCAGCCCTGGGTTCGCAGATATTCCGCTATCTCCCTCGCCTTCTTTTGCGTGGCGGCGTAGACGATGGCGCTTCCCTCGTCGTCTCCAGAGAGGCGCTCGGCGAGGATTTCGTGGATGGCGGCCAACTTCTGTGTCGTGGCGACCGTCCGCACCTCGAAGTGGAGGTTGGCCCGCTCGACGCTCCCCTCGAATAGCGTCAGTTCCTGCCGCAATTCGCGCAGGAAGAAATCCTGGATTTCCTCGATGACGTCCTTCTTCGCCGTTGCGGTGAAACACGCCACCGGAGGGATGGGCAGTCTCTGCTCCTCAGCGAATTCCCGTATGAACCGGCCCGCGTACAGGTAGTCGGTGCGGAAGTCGTGCCCCCATTTCGATATGCAGTGCGCCTCGTCGAAAACCCAGCAGCCGATTTCGCGCTCGGCGATAGCGGAGCGGAAGGATTTGTTGCGAAGCTGCTCCGGGGAGACGTAAAGAATCGCCGCATCTCCCATTCGGGTGCGCTCGAGGGCCGCCCATCGTTCGATGGGCGGGAGCATTGCGTAGAGCGCGGAGCAGTAGGGCGTTCCGGTTTTGGCCGCGAGGTTGTCCGCCTGATCCTTTATGAGCGCCTGTAGCGGAGTTATTACGATCGTCAGGGCTCCTCGACGGAAGTGCCGCGCAAGCGCCGGGAGCTGGTAGCAAAGCGACTTGCCTCCGCCGGTCGGGAGGATCGCGAGCAGGGGGCGGTCGGCCATGCCGCTTCGGACGATGGCTTCCTGGAGGCTTTCTCCTGACTCCGTTTTGGGATATGGGCGGAATCCGGGGAACCCGAAATAGCGTTGGAGCTGCGTTTTCGCGTCGTGGGCCGTTCGGCAATAGGCGCAGTCGGGGGACGCGCAGGGGACGTCCCGAAGGGCGCCGAGGATCAGGCCGACGTCCGGAAACTGCCGCCGCACCCAGGGGGGCAGCACGGAGTTGGCTCCCGCCACGCGGAGCCACGCGAGCGCGTAGGCCCATTCCGGGCTTCTCGTGAACGGCTCCTCGCCGCCCGGAGCGAATCTTTCGAGCGCCGCGCCGCAGACTCTGTCGTCTATGCGCTTGCGCAGCATGGCGAACGCCTCGTCCCGTGAGACGGCGGGCGCGCCGAGGGCGGCGAATACTCCCGCGAGCCCTCTGTGGGGTGCATCGCTTCTATTGCCCCTGAAGCAAAAGCGGTAAAAAGCGAGCATGTCCATACGGCCGTCTCGCGCCATGCCCTCGAAGCTCTCCCACTGGTCCGCGAAGAGCGACGCGGCGAGCTTCGCGTCCGCCACCGGGTCGTTGACGGTCTCGTGGACCAGCTTGTAGTCCTTGACCAGACGGTGGTAGGGGTTCTCGGGGAAAGCGATCGGGGAGAGGTAAAGCGTGTCGATGACCGGCAGGCCGTGCAGTCCGAGGCCAGGGGCTAGTCCCCTGAGTACGGGGAGGTCGTGGCCGAGGAGGTTGTGCCCGAGGAGCCCCCGCGCCCCACCGGCGAAGGCGTCGAGTTCCCGCAAGGCGATCGCTGCGTCGAAGCGGCCCTTCCGGCTGAAGACCTTCCCGTCAAAGACCGCTCCTATGCTGAAGATGCGCCCCTCCCCGGCTTCGAGGTCCAGTTGCAGACAGGTTTTGAGGAGGGCTTCGGCGTCCATTTTTTTGCGTCACATCTTTGCGTGGGGGGGATTGCCGATACGGGGCTCCTCGTCCGGCGGTTCGGGAAGCGGCGGACGGGCCGCCAGGAGGGAGCCTGTGGTTTTCCGCTCACGCATCGGCGGTTTTCCTTTCTTCCAGGGCGGCGTTGACGTCTTCCGCCATGGCGCGGACCCGATCCGGGATAAGCCGGTTGAATTCTTCCTCGGTGATGTCGGGGGATTCAAAATTGTACGTGATTCCGCGCGAGGAGTTGACCACGGCCCCCAGGCCGTCGCGGTTGAAGCAGCGCGCGACGTCCTTCGCCTTGCCGCCCTGCGCGCCGTAGCCGGGCGCGAGGATAAGGGATTGGGGCATGACGCCCCGGAGCGTTTCGGCCTCGGATGGGAACGTGGCCCCGACGACGGCCCCGACGGAGCTGTAACCATTCTTGCCGACAAGCGGCGCGCCGCATTCGCGCACCATCTCCGCCACGAGGACGTAGAGCGGCGCCGTGCGGCCGTTCGCCGTCACATCGAGGTCCTGCAAGTCGGCGGAGCCTGGATTCGACGTTTTGACGAGCACGAATATGCCCTTGCCGTATTCGCTGCAAACCTGTACGAACGGGTCGAGGCTGTCCCGCCCGAGGTAGGGGGAAACCGTGATGCAGTCGGCGTCGAGGATGGGACGGAGTTCGCCCAGGATGGAAGTGCGTCCCATGAGGGCGTTGGCGTAGGCGCGGGCCGTCGAGGAAATGTCGTTGCGCTTGGCGTCGAGGATAGTCACGAGCCCCGCGCGCTTCGCTTCTTCCATTGTGTCGGCGAGCGCCAGCATTCCCGGAATGCCGTATTGTTCGAAGAACGCGCTTTGCGGCTTCACCGCCGGGACCATTTCCGCGATGAGCCCGATGATGCGGCGGTGGTATTCGGCGATGCAAAACCGGGCGATCCGGTCGGCGTCGTTAAATTGACGGCGCGCGGCGTCAACAATAAAACGCGGCATAAGCTCCAGGCGCGGGTCGAGTCCGACGACGCAGGGATTTCCTTTTTTGTGAATGCTTTCGATTAATTTGTCCGCGAAGTTCTGCATGCAACTCCTCTGGGTTGTGCGGTTTTGGCGGCGTCATCGCTCCGATGTTTCGTTTCGTGACTGATGATGGACTCCATGTCGCGGCCGCTGTATAGGTGCAGGCTTAGCGTAGCATTTAATATGCCGCCAAGAATGATGAGAAGGGCGATCATGTAGAACCAGAGCATGAGTATGCAGATGGCTCCGAGCCCTCCGTAGGTGGCGGTGAAATGTCCCAGGTTGTTGACGTAAAATGAAAATCCCCAGGAGACGGCCTGCCACCCAAGCGTAGTGAACATCGCGCCGGGGGCGATTTCCCGGAGCCGGACGGGCTTGTTCGGCGCGAAATAATAGATGCAGGCGAACACCGAGATCATGAAGACAAAGCTGAACGCCCATCGGGTGAAGTTCCAGACCGGCAGGAACATCATCGGCATTCCCAGTATGACGAAGAGGAGGTGCTCTATCCTCTTGCCGAAAACCGGAAGGATGAGGGCGACGACTATGACGAGAATCATCATGAGCGTAAGGATAAGGGCTATCAGGCGCGACCGCAGAAACGGGCGGTTCTCCGTAACATGGTAGGCGCGGTTGAGCGCATTGGTAATGGCGTTCATTGCGTTCGAGGCGGACCAGACCGCGCCGATGGCCCCGAGGGACATGAGCCCTCCACGGCTGTTGCGCAGCACGCCCCGGAGGTTCACCTCGATGATCTTCTCCGCCTCTCCAGGGATGAACTGCTTTACCAGCCCTAGTACGTCGTCGGCGGTTATGGGCGTGTAGCCGAGCAGCGTGATGGCGAATATCAGGAACGGAAAGAGCGAGAAGAGGAAATAATACGCGAGTTGCGCCGAAAGCCCCGTGGCGTTCACCGCTCCGATCCTTTTCCAGTATTCTCTTCCTAACGTGGATAAAAAAGAATGCTTCACAATTCCGGCCCCGCTGCTGCTGGTTGGATGATTGCGCGCCTATGGATGGATTTTAATGCAACCCGCGAGCTGGGGGCAAATGGTAATTGCGCCTGGAGGCAAAACCGGGGAGGGCGAGACCGCGTGCATCGGATGCTTTGCCGTGTTGAGGGAGGCGTGGCGTCATATCGTCTTAATTGCATTGCTTCATGCAAAAAAAATCATATACTATGAATATTGAAGCCTGTGAGGTCAATTTTGGCCTCCAAACAGGGCGGCGAAGATACGAGTGTAGTCTGCGTCGTGGCATCAGGAGGTGGAAGCGGCGTCATTATGAGAAATGAGTCGGCAGCCCCAAAAGGAGATTATCTAAGTCTCTATCGGAGCGCATTTAGAGACTATGGATGCCGTGCGCTTTGGAACGTCCGCGAGCTTGAAAATCCAGGTCCGGAGGACGTTCTGGCTATTGCCCGGTATTTGCGCGTCGAAGGGGATATCGGAGCCCGAAGGCTTGCCGAGAGGATCGAGAGGGCATGTCGTGGCGTTGTCTAAAATGCAGAGGCGCATACTAAACTTAATAGCCTCCCATCGCGATCCTGAGAGTTATGTTGCTGGCAGCACTCCCCTTCATCGTGGTGCGTTCCGCTTTTCTGGCGACATCGACATCTTTCATGATCGTGAAGAGCGCGTTGCCCAAGCTGCTTTGGGAGATGCTCAGATTCTGCAAAGTGAAGGTCTTGAAGTTGTGTGGCTGCGGCGAGAGCCTGCCATATATACAGCGGAAATAGGCGAAGGACTTGAGCGGACCCGTCTGGAATGGCTGGTGGATAGCGACTTTCGTTTCTTTCCCGTTATCAAGGATGAACTTTTCGGCTACGTGCTCCATCCCGTGGATCTCGCCGCCAACAAAGTCATGGCGGCCGCGGGACGCCGGAAGCCAGGGGATGTCGTGGATCTTATCCCCATTCATGAGAAAATCCTGCCGTTGGGAGCTGTTGTCTGGGCTGCTGTGGAGAAAGCTCCCGGTTTCACTCCAGAAGGGTTGATTGCGGAAATACGGCGCAATGCTCGTTATGGGGACGAGGAGTTGCGTGGAGTTCCGACGATAGAACCTATCAATCCGAGAGAATTCTTTGTGCGTCTCCGAATGATTCTGGATGAAGCCGAAGAGTTCGTGACTCGGATGCCGACCGATTTGATCGGCTTGCTGTTCCTTAAGGACGGCAAGATCGTACAACCAGATCCCGACCGGCTGAATGAGTATACCACCCATGCCGGGCGCAGGCGGGGCCACTGGCCAACCAATGCGGAAATATCAGTGGCGATGTTCGAGCTCTACAGCAAGGGGCGGTTCGATTCTGTCGGCTGATTTGAATTTTGATTTTGGCGGCGGTCAAAGGCGAATAGGGGCCCTTGTCCGCGACTTCCAGGTTCGACTCCCATTCCACTTGTTTCCTCCCTTACGCCGCCCCCTGCCGGATGTGCTGCACGTGGAGACCGGCGTCCTTAGCGGCCTGCCAGAGCATGCGGCTTTGCTGGCGCAGATCGGGGTCGTCCATGGGGATGAAGTGGACGGCCACGGAGAACTGGCGCATGTATTCGAGGCTGACGGGGGCGTCGCAGACGAGCGCTTCTTCGGCGTCGCGGGGCGGGGCTTCGCCCATCGTGACGAGAACGGGTTCGACGGGGGGCTTCGACGCATTGGGGGGGAGGTCCCTCGCGGAGGCAATCCGGTGGGGGATGAAGCTCGTGTCGGAAAACGTCCAGAGGAGCTGGTCGATGTGCTGCGCGGCGTGGGTGGAATCGACGGCGACGCGGGCGAGCTTCCCCGCTTCGTAGAGACGCTCGACCCAGCGGCAGAGGATGTCCCGCTTGTTCCTGCTCTGCGTTTCAACGAAATAAATGGTTGCTTCCGGCATCGCTCTCGCCCGTTTCGCTCGACTTCCCGGCGGTTCGCTTCATTTCTGCTCCCCGCCGGGACGCTGCATCAGTCGCGGCAGGATGCCGCTCCTACGAAAGAGTGATTTCAATCTTCAACGGGTGTCGGGTGTAGATTAGGGGATCAGGAGGGATTGCAAGTTCGGTTGAGGCCATGTGGCATCCAACATGGATCGGCGACCCGCTGGGTATCGCTACCGCTCAATCCAACCTACGGAATGCCGTTGCGCTTAGGCCCAATGCCGTCGCCCGCATCCTTCTCCTGTCCGACCTCCGCTTTCCGACCTCTGTCCTCCGTCCTCAGTTCCTCGCCGCCCAGCGCCTGCCTTCCGGGCCTCTGCCGTTGCCTTCCTGCTTCTGCTCCCCAAGGTTGCACGCCTTGTAGGATGCGTCCACGCAGTCCGGACCGAACAGCCGCCGGACGTCGTTGAAGAACGCTTGCGTCGGGTTGACCAGGAGCTTTTGACTGAGGGCTATGATGGCTTCCGCCTGGTCTTGAACCGAGAGATGGAGGACCGCCTTGCAGTCGCCGGGATAGCTCATGAGAAGGTGACGGAGGCGCGTGAGGTCGTCCCGTTCGATCCGCTCGGCGCTCAGGCGTATCTGCACGGAATCGACCGTCTGCACCTGGGCGTCGTCGAGCGACATGATCCCCTTGGCGATGAGCTTCGAGCCCTTTTCGTCGTGCTGCACGGAGCCGAAGACCACGCGCGGCTCGTCCCCTTCGAAGAGCGGCCTTGCCTGGGCGAAGACCTCCGGGAAGGCCACGACTTCCATCATCCCTTCCTTGTCTTCTATCATGAGGAAGCCCATGCGGTCGCCCTTCTTGGTGAGGTGCTCCTTGGTGATGGTGAGCATTCCGCAAAGGGCCACGTCGCTTCCCTCTTTGCGCTCCTTTATGCTTTGCGTGTCCGCCGTGCAGAGAGCGGCCATCCGGTTGGAGTAATAGTCGAGGGGATGGCCGGAAATGTAGAAGCCGAGCGTTTCCTTCTCGAACTGGAGCGCGGTGCGCGAATCCCACGGCGGGACGTCGGGGAGCGTCTCGGCCGTAGCGGGCGCGCCTTTTTTATTGCGGAGCATAGCGCACATGTTGATCTGGCCGGACTGGCGGTCTTTCTGCATCACCTGGGCTTTCTCGATGGCGTTGTCGAGCCCCGCCAGCACCTGCGAGCGGCTTGGGTGCACCGAATCGAACGCCCCGCACTTGATGAGCTGCTCGAGGACGCGCCGGTTCACCTTGGAGCCGTCCACCCGCTCGCAGAAATCGAAAATGGAGCGGAACGGCCCCTGGTCCTGCCGCGTGTTGAGAATGACTTCAATGGCGGATTCCCCCACGTTTTTCACGGCGCAGAGGCCAAAGCGGATTTTCCCCTCCACGACGGTAAAGTCCTTGTCGCTTGCGTTCACGTCCGGCGGGAGGATTTCGATCTGCTTTTCGCGGCACTCGTTGATAAGCTTCACCACCTGGTCGGAGCTGTTGAGAAAGGAATTGAGGAGCGCCGCCATGAATTCGACCGGATAGTGGGCTTTGAGGTAAGCCGTCTGATAGGCGATAAGGGCGTAGGCGGCGCTGTGCGACTTGTTGAAGCCGTAGCCCGCGAATTTTTCCATGAGGTCGAAGATGTGGTTCGCCTTGGCGAGGTCGAGCTTATTCTCCTTCGCGCCTTCGAGGAAACGGGAGCGCTGCGCCGCCATGACTTCGGGGATTTTCTTTCCCATGGCGCGGCGGAGGAGGTCGGCTTCCCCGAGCGTGTAGTTCGCGAGCACGCTCGCGATCTTCATGACCTGCTCCTGGTAGAGGATGACGCCGTAGGTGGGCGCGAGGATGGGCCGCAGATCCTCGAAGTCGAAAGTGACTTCGATCTGGCCGTGCTTGCCCTGGATGTAGTTTTCCACCATGCCGCTCTCGAGCGGGCCGGGGCGGTAGAGCGCGACGAGCGCCACGATGTCGGCGAAATTCTCCGGGCGCAGCCGCACGAGGATGTCGCGCATGCCGGAGCTTTCCAGCTGGAAGACGCCGGTCGTTTCCGCTCGGGTCAGGAGGTCGTAGGAGTCTTTGTCGTCGAGCGGGATTTCCTGCATGTTGAGGTCCACGCCGTGATCCTTTTTTATGAGGCGCACGGCGTCGTTGATGACCGTGAGGTTGCGGAGCCCCAGGAAGTCGAACTTGATGAGCCCCGCCTTCTCGACGTACTTCATGTTGTACTGGGTCACGACTTCGTCGTCCTGCCCCCGGTAGAGCGGCATGTATTCGACGATGGGCCTGTCGCCGATGACGACGCCGGCGGCGTGGGTGGAAGCGTGGCGCGGGAGCCCCTCGAGAGCGAAGGCGATTTCAAAAAGCTCCCGGATCTGCGGGTCGTCGCGTTGCAGCTCCTCGAGTTGCGGCTCTATCTCGAACGCCTTCTTGAGCGTCATGCCAAGCGTCGAGGGGATCAGCTTGGCGATCTTGTCCACGTCGTTGTACGGCATGGCGAGCGCCCGGCCCACGTCGCGGATGACCGCGCGCGCCTGCATGGTCCCGAAGGTGATGATCTGGCCGACGCGGTCCCTGCCGTACTTCTCCGTGACGTATTCAAAGACCTTCTGGCGCCCCTTGATGCAAAAGTCCACGTCGATATCCGGCATGCTGATGCGCTCGACGTTGAGGAACCGCTCGAAGATGAGCCCGTGCTCGATGGGGTCGAGGTCCGTGATGCTCATGACGTAGGCCACGAGGCTTCCCGCCGCCGACCCGCGCCCCGGCCCGACCGGCACGTCGTGCTCCTTGGCGTAGGTGATGAAGTCGGAGACGATGAGGAAGTAGGCGGCGAACCCCATCTTGCGTATGATGGATATTTCGTAGTCGAGCCGCTCCTGGTAGACTTTTTCGACTTCCTCGGAGAAGTTCTTGTTGCATTTCTTTATGAGCGGCAGGCGCTTGAGGTAGCCTTCACGCGCGGTATTTTCAAAGCGCTCCTCGATGTTTTCGCCGTCCTTGAGGGGGAAAACCGGGAAATGGTATTCGTCGAGCTTGAACTCGACGTTGCACTGGTCGGCGATCACCTTCGTATTGGCGAGGGCTTCGGGGACGTGGGCGAATTCCCTGGCCATCTCTTCGGGCGACTTGAAGTAGAGCTGATCCGTGTGGAACTTCATCCGCTTTTCGTCCACGATGGTCTTGCCCGTCTGGATGCAGAGCAGTATCTCGTGGGCGCGGGCGTCGCTCTTGCGCAGGTAGTGGCAGTCGTTGGTGGCGACGAGCGGGATGCCAAGCTCCTTCCCGATCTCGATGAGCCCCTCGTTAACGACGGTCTGCTCGGGGATGCCGTTCGCCTGCAATTCCAGGTAGAAGTTGCCGGGGCCGAAAATTTCGGCGTATTCGCGGGCCGTGTCGCGGGCGGCTTTGCCCTGGCCGCGCAGCAGCATGGACGCGACCTCCCCCTTGAGGCAGGCCGAAAGGCCGATCAGCCCCTCGCTGTACTGCCGCAGGATGGATTTGTCGATGCGCGGCTTGTAATAGAAGCCCTCGAGGAAGGCCATCGTCACGAGCTTCATGAGGTTGCGGCAGCCCACGGCGTCCTTCGCGAGGAGGACGAGGTGGAAATTGCGGTCGAGGTCCCCGCCGCCCGAGCCGTTCGCGGCCTCGGTGGCCTGACGGTCGAGGCGGCTCCTCGGCGCCAGGTACACCTCGCACCCGATGATGGGCTTGATGCCGGCCTTCTTCGCCTTCTCGTAAAATTCCAGCGTGCCGAACATAACGCCATGGTCCGTCATAGCCACGGAGGACATCTGGTAGCTGCGGGCGGTTTCGAGAAGGTCCGGGAGGCGTATTGCCCCGTCCAGCAGGCTATACTGTGTGTGGACGTGCAGGTGGACGAAATCGCTCATCGCTTTTTGCCTCCTTGGGTCTTGCTTCCCTGAACGATGCGGCGGACGCCCTTGCGGGCCTGGCGCTGCGGCTTGGGCTTATCCTCCCCGTGCTTTCGGCTGTCCCGCGGCGCTCGCTCGGGCGTTTTCCAAACCCGGTCGAAATTGAAAAGGGAGAATGGTTCGTCGGGCCGCATCCGCTTAAAGCCGCTGAGGATGCGCTCGAAATTCTGCGTCTGATCCGTCGGCCCTTCGCTCATGTCGATGAGGAAATTGCGGAATCCCTGGGAGCGGAGGACGGGAAGCTCGCCGAACCAATTGAGCGGCTGGTCCGCGTAGACGTAGGACTGCCCCCAGCGCTTGCGCAGGAAATACAACTCGGCTTTCGGGGAGGTGAAGGGCTTGTCCTCCCGGAGTTTCGGGGTGAGCCGCGACGTGAAGATCGGCGGCCACGTGAAGACCGTGACGATCGGGACCGCGCTGAGCGGCCCCTGCGCGACGGCCTGGAGCTCGTCCCGCGAGCATTCGATGGAAAGCGCGACCCATTCGCAGCCGTATTCCGCCATGGCGGCGATGGCGGCCTGGTTCCTGACGTTGAGGCGGGAGCCCGCGACCAGCTGCACCTTTTCGAGGTCGGGGAAAAAATCGAAATGGCCGCAGTTGTTGACCTCCCAGGTGTGGAAGCCCCTCTCCACGAACCACGAAACGGCGGGCCGGTAGTATTCGACCTCTTTTTCCGTGAGGAGCGTCGGGAGCGACCATATGAATCGCTTCTTCTGATCGGCGGAGAGACGCTGCTTCACCATGCGTTCCAGGTTGGCGCGAGTGGCCATGAGCATCACGTTGTCCGCCGGCGATTGCAGGGCTTTCGTTAGATCCTGCATCCCGTTGATCTTGAGGAGGAGCGCCTCCGCCGCGCGGCGCGGGTTCGGGGGCGGCTCCGGCCAGTCGGAGGAGATTTCCGCCCGTTGGGCGTAGGTTTTCGCATAGCGCGCGGGAGAGGAGACCTTCCGCCGCACCTCCTGCCAGAGGCTGGACGCCGAGCGCCCCTTCTCGCCGACTCGGTAGAGGCGGTCGCCGGGGTGGAACGTCCCCTTGACGGCGATTTGCACTTTGCCCCCCGGCCTTCCGTAGGAAATCGCGTTGCCCGCAGCTGATAGAAGCTCGGAAGCCGTGAAGGCGCTCTCCTCGCGGTCCGCATCGGATTCGGGCCGCAGCCGCGCCCCTGGGTGGAGCGCCTCCTTGAGCGCGACGACGATCTTGTCGCCCACGACTTCTTCCACGGTCCCGACCATCAGGCCGCTGAACCCGGAGCGTCCGGGGGTGAGCACTTCCGCGCCGGGGCGTTCGCCGAGGAAGCCCGCCGTGAGATGGCGGGCGGGGGACTGCGCGAGAAGCTCCCGGGCCTCGGCGATGGCCTCCGCTTCCCGTTCGGGGGGGGCGTCCATGGCGATCCGGTACGCCTTCACCACCTTGGCGATATAGTCCGCCGACTTTTTCCGGCCCTCGATCTTGAAGGCGGCGAGGCGCAGTTTTTTTAGCTCGGAGAGGAAGGGCAGGGCGCAGAAGTCGTTGCACGAGAGATAGTAGCCGTCCTTGCGGCTCTGGCGGAAACGGAGGCGGCACGGCTGCACGCAACGCCCCTGCAAGCCGCTGTGGCCGCCCCGGAAGCTGCTCGCGAGGCAGAGTCCGGAGTAGGAGAAGCAAAGCGCTCCGTGGACGAAGATTTCGAGGTCCACCTCGGTTTTTTCAGCGATGCGCCTGATTTCGTCGATTGTCAGCTCGCGGGCGAGAACGACGCGCTCCGCTCCCTGCCGCGCGAGGTGGTTCACTCCGGCGTGGTTGTGCGCCGTCATGAGCGTGCTTGCGTGGATCTTGAGTTTGGGGAAGCGCTTGCGGGCAAGATAAAAGACGCCGGGGTCCTGGACGATGAGGGCGTCCACGCCGATGTCCGAGAGGGATTGCAGCATGTCGGGGACCGCCGGGAGCTCCGGGGCCGTCACGAGGCTGTTCATCGCCACGTAGACGGAGACGCCGCGCGAGTGGGCGTAGGGGACGAGGCCGGAGAGGTCGTCGAGGGTGAAATTGGTGGCGGAAGCCCTTGCGCTCAACTGCTTGAGGCCGAGATACACCGCGTTCGCGCCGTTTTCGGCAGCCGCGAAAAAGCTTTCTATCTGTCCGACCGGGGCCAGCAGCTCCGGGGTTTCGTTCCGTGCGTTCATGTTGGGCTTTCCGTCTAAGAATATGAAAAGAAGTGCTTTGCAGTCATGCATGGTGGAGAAAAAACGCTGTTCGATTTCGGAGCTTGTTTGCTCCTATTCTATCCTACCTACAGGGATATTGTTCATGTAATGGTGTTGGTGTTGCTTGAAGCTTGTTTGCCTCCTAGCTTGTTGGCTCTTCCCAGGCTTCCAGCTTGCGGGTAAGCTCGATCAGGGCGTTGACGGAGCGCTCGAAGAACTCCGCGCCCTTTTCGGGGCTTGCCGGGGCCGGGTTTCCCCAGACGCCCCCGGTCCAGAACGCCCGCTTGTTGCGCACCAGGATGTGCTCGGGGAAGGTGGGGTATTCCTCCGGGGCGGAGCCCGTCACCCAGTCGGGGTGCATGTGAAGCATCACGGAGGTTTCCATTTCCCCCGCGTGGGAGTCGCCCGGCGTTTCGAGAAGCCCCGCCCACGCCTTTTTCCCGAGGTCGAGCACGGAGAGCACCGCCAGCTTGATTTCGGGAAGCTCCGGGAGCAACTGCTCTCCCGCGTCGATGAGCGCCGCCATGTGCGTTCCGCCCGCGTGGCCGCTGAAAATGACGATGTTGCGCATTCCCCAGCCGTAGAGGCTTCGGACGACGTCCTTCACCATAGACTGAAGGGCGCTCCCCTGGACGCCCACCGTTCCGGGGTGCATGCTGGAGCTGCGGCAAAGGCCATAGTAAATGGGCGGAGCGGCCCATACGTCGGTGCGTTCGGCGACCGCCCGCGCGAGGGCGTCCGCGTGCAGCGCGTCAAGACCTAGGGGCAGGTGGGGGCCGTGCTCCTCCAGCGCGCCGCAAGGGAGGATGACGGTGCGATGCTCTCCGCGTCCCTTGTCGAACGCTTCCATGGTGACCTGTTCGAGAACCGGCATAATGCAATAACCTCTGCTATTTATAAGGCATTCATCGGCGGCCGGGCCCGCGCCGCCATTTCACGCAATTGCGGGGGCGTTACTTTCCGAGCACCTGCCGGAAAATGTCGTCCACGTGCTTCAAGTGGTATCCGAGATCGAAGACATCGTCGATTTCCGCCGCCGTGAGATGCTGCATCACCTCGGGGTCGCCCTTGAGGCGCTCCCGGAGTTGGCCGCCTTCCTGCCAGACCTGCATGGCGTTGCGCTGCACCACTTTGTACGCGTCCTCCCTGGTGAGCCCCTTCCTGGTTAAGGATAACATCACCCGCTGGGAGAAGAAAAGGCCGCCCGTCATTTCGAGGTTCCTGAGCATGTTTTCCGGGTAAACGGTCAGTTTGTCCAACACGCGGGTGAGGCGGGCCAGCATGTAGTCGAGGAGTATCGTCGAATCGGGGCCTATAATGCGCTCGACCGACGAGTGGCTGATGTCGCGCTCGTGCCAGAGCGGCACGTTTTCCATGGCGGCCATGGCGTTTCCCCGAAGCACCCGGGCGAGTCCCGCGAGGTTTTCGGATGCAATGGGATTGCGCTTGTGGGGCATGGCGGAGGAGCCCTTCTGGCCGGGGGCGAAAAATTCCTCGGCCTCCCGGACTTCGGTGCGCTGGAGGTGGCGGATTTCGACCGCGATCTTTTCGATGCTCGACCCGATGAGCGCGAGCGTGGTGAAGAACTCCGCATGCCGGTCGCGCTGGAGAATCTGCGTGCTGATGGGCGAAGGCTCCAGGCCCAAGCGGGCGCACGTCTTCTTCTCGATGACGGGTTCGATGTTCGCGTAGGTGCCGACGGCGCCGGAGATCTTGCCGACCCGCACGGTCTCGCGCGCGTGCAGCAGGCGCTCCTCGTGACGGCGCATTTCCGCGAACCAGTTGAGGATCTTGAGGCCGAAGGTTATGGGTTCGGCATGGATGCCGTGAGAGCGTCCCATCATGGGGGCGTCCTTCCATTCGAGCGCCCTGCGCTCGAGCACCTTCAGGAGCTCCCGGAGGTCTTCGAGCAGGATGTCGGCCGCTTCGGTGAGGAGCATCGCCATGGCCGTGTCCAGCACGTCGGAGGACGTCATGCCTTCGTGGATGAAGCGGGAGCTTGGGCCGACGAACTCCGCCACGCTGGTCAGGAAGGCGATGACGTCGTGGTGCGTCTCGCGCTCGATCTCGTCGATGCGCTCCACGTCGAAATTGGCCTTTTCCCGAATCTGCCGCACGTCCTCCTCGGGAATCCTCCCGAGTTCGGCCTGCACCTCGCAGACGGCCACCTCCACCTGGAGCCATTTTCGGTATTTGTTTTCCTGCGTCCATACGCCGCCCATACGCGGCCTCGTGTAGCGTTCGATCATGGTTTTCCTATCCTCTTTTTATTTTTAGCTTCTGGAAACCTTGTTGTCCTTGGTGAGCTGTTCCATCGCCTGACTCGAGCAAAGCAAAATCAGAACGTGGTCCCCCCGAACGATCGTGTCGCCCTTCGGGATGAACATAAGGCGGTCCTGTAGCGTGTTGCGGATTGCCACCACCTGGATATTGTAGCGGTTTATCAGGTTGAGCTCCTGCAGCGTCTTGTTGATGAACGGTGGGGGCGGCTCCAGTTCAAATATCCCGTGGTCCTCCGTGAAGGGGAGGTATTCCAGCATGTTCGGGTTTTCGATGCGTCGAGCGAGACTCATCGCCAGGTCCTTTTCCGGAAACAGGATTTCATCCACGCCCATGCGGGTGAGTATTTGTGCGTGCTCGTTGCTGAGCGCTTTCGCATAGACGCGATTCACCCCGATTTCCTTGAGGAGGAAGGTGGCGAGGATGCTCGCGAGCATATTGCTTCCGATGGTGACCACGGCGAGGTCCACGCGGTCGAGCCCGAGGGATAGGAGCGTTTCCTTGTCGGTGGCGTCGGCCAATACGGCCTGGCTGACCTCGTTCTTGATTTTTTGCACGGCGTCTTTTTGCGTGTCCAGCCCGATGACGTCGTATCCGTGCAGATACAACTCGCGCGCGAGGTAGTAGCCGAAATTGCCCAGACCGATAATCGCTATCTGTTTCATCGCATCATCGCTCAAACATGCTGTTCATATCGCTCTTTAACCAATCATCATCTGTTCTTCCGCATAGAAGAACTGTCCCCTGGACTTTTTCGGCTGGATGGCCACCGCGAGCACCAGCGGCCCCAGTCGCCCGATGTACATCATCGCGATGAGGATGAGCTTTCCCCAGGAGGAGAACTCAGCGGTTATCCCCGTGCTCAGCCCCACCGTGCCGAAAGCGGAGGTGGTCTCGAATGCGAGCTCTATCAGATGGTATGGACTTTCCTTGAAGGGGATGCCGCCGACCTCCGAAATGAGGAGCCCCGCGGTGCCGAGCATGACGATCGCGATGGAGAGGATGAATACGCTGAACGCGCGGCTGATGGTGTTCTCCGAGATGGAGCGTTTGAAAGCGTGCACGTGGTCCGTCCCGGTGATGCGGGCGCGGAAGAGCGCAAGGAATACGCCGAGCGTGCTTGTTTTGACGCCGCCGCCCGTGGAGCCTGGAGACGCCCCGATAAACATGAAAATTATCGTGCCGAGCAGGGTGAGGCTGTTCATGCTTCCGTAATCGAGCGTGTTGAAGCCGGCGGTTCTCGGCGTGACGCTCTGGAAAAACGACGCCAAAAGCTTCTCCCGGAGGGGAAGCTCCCTGAGGGTGGTGGACCATTCGCTGCAAAGGAAGAAAAGCGTCCCTGAAATCAGCAGGAACGTGGTTACGGAGATCACCATTCTGTCGTGCAGCGACAGGCTGTTCCAGCAACGCCTCGGGGAAAGCGGCCTTCCCATCACCCGGATGATTTCGTGGAGCACCACGAAGCCGATGCCTCCCGTGATGATGAGCCCCGCGACCGCCATATTGACCAGAATGTCCCCCCGGTAGCCCATGAGGTTGTCGGTGAAGAGGGAAAAACCCGCGTTGCAGAAAGCGCTGATGGAGTGGAAAATGGCGTAATACCATGCCGTTGGCGCGTCGAACTGCTCACGGAAACGGAGGAAGAGCAAGGCGGAGCCCAGCGCCTCGAAGGATAGCGTGAAAATGATGATGCTTCTGAGGAGCGAGTGTATGTCTGCCTGGGGGCTGTGGGTGTAGCTGTCCTGCACCGCGAACCGGGAGCGGAAGGAAAGGGACCGTCCGAACACCGCGAGGAAGGCGGTGGAAAGCGTCATGATTCCGAGTCCTCCCAGCTGGATGAGCACGAGCACCGTGATCTGGCCCGCCAGAGTGAATTCCTTTCCGATGTCGTAGAGGGAAAGCCCCGTGACGCAGACGGGCGATGTGGACATAAAGAGGGCGTCTATGAACGACAGATGCGCTCCGTTCCGCAGGGGAATGATCTGGAGGGCCGCCGCGCCTCCCAGGATGAGAATGAGAAAGCTCGCAACCGGGTATACCGCGAACGACAGGTTTTCCACCCATTTGGACCGCATCTGCACTACTTCCCGAAATTGTGCCCCGTAAAAAGAAAATCGACAGCCAGTGAATCAGACTTATAACACGGCCGGAAATGTTTGCCAAGGAATCTGCCCGAGCGGCGGCGAGCGGTCTTGAACGCTCGGGCGCATGACTTGCGCTTTTGGAGCAGCCTGGAGAATTCCCTGTTGAAGTGGAATGCAAAGCCGCATAGAGTAGGAACAGCAGGCTTGATGCGCTGCGATGGGGTGCATCCTGATCCGAGATATGTTCTTTCAGGAGGCGGCATGGCTAAGAAAAAAGACAGGAAAGCGATCGAAAAGAGAAGAGTCAAGTCCAAGGCGCAGAAGCAGAAGAAGCGGCAGCTTAAGGCGTCGAGCGTCAGGCGCGCGGATGCGATGCTGGATGACGTCTGGATGCCGCCTCCGGGCTCTGGAGCGCGTCCAGAGACTCCCGACGGATTCAGGCTGGTGTCGATGGGGCAGGCTTTTATGGAATTCGGAAAGCCTATTATGGCGGCCATCAAAAAGGAAGACGAGCTGGAGAATATTAGCGAAGCGCTCCAAGGGGTTTGGAACTATGAGATAACGCTTGGAGGAGGGGATGAAGAAAAACGGGAAAGTGAGCGAAGCGCTGTTCTGAGAGATCTTGAGGGGCTGCTGGACGTCGACCGCGCCGGGGCCGAAGAATGGCTGGAGGAAATGGTCGAACGCAAAAGGTATCTTTTCCCGGAGGACGTTCAGCCGAAGCTTTCTCCGATGTTGTTCATGAGGAAGACTGTTTCTTACCTGATTACTCCCTTCGATTACAACGGCCTGACTCTTTCGGAGGGGGTCATTCCGCCGGATGACGACGACTTTGACGCCATGCGGAAGATCGAACTGGTGGAACGCTACGCCGAGGAAGAGATATACGAGGTTTGGGAGGACTTCTTCCTCCCGATGGTCGATGCGGTGAAGGCGTCCTACGCGAAATGGCTCGATCAGAAGGGCGCGATCGAATGGAGCCAGAGCTTCGCGCAGGATGTTGAAATCTTCCTCGACTTCCTCTACCGGTGCGGCTACGACGAAGTGGTTTCCCTGAGGACGCTCCCCGACTACTATTTTGAGGAATTTTTCCTGGATTTCCTGTTGCGCAAGCTGTCGGCGGAGCCGCACGAATATGTGGAATATCTTCCAGCGATCCAGTGTTTCTTCCTCTATTTGGGGGAAAAGGGCTACCTTGAACGGAGTGAGGCTGAAATAACTGCCGACGCCATCAGAACAATGGAAGATGATTTCCTGGATGCGTTGCGGGAGCAGTTTTCCTGAAGCGTTGGGGCGGACGCATTGCATCCAGGAAAGCCGCGACCGTTGAACCTGAATTTTCGGGCAATGAGTATTGAAAAGTAATGAATATTAGTTAATATAATAAGCTATACTAATGCATGTGCGACATGCCTGTGTGCAAGCCGCCCTGGCAATAAGGCGGGCTGCCGAGTGGATAATCGCGGCTCCCGGAAAAGCCGGTTCGCATCAATCGGGAGATTTTGAAATGATCAGTCTGCAACAATTCCTGCTTTTTCTTCCCGCCGCCGTGATCCTGAACATCGCGCCCGGCCCGGACATGCTCTATGTGGTGAGCCGGAGCGTCGTGCAGGGACGGCGCGCCGGCATGCTTTCTTCGCTCGGCGTGTGCAGTGGGGCATTGGTGCACGCCATGGCCGCGGCGTTCGGCCTCTCCGCCATCCTGGCGGCGTCCGCGCACGCTTTCGCGGTCGTGAAGGGCGTCGGGGCGATCTACCTGATCTATCTCGGCGTGAAGGCGATTCGGGACAAGGGGGCCTCCCTGCAAATCGAAGCGGGTGGGATTCCTCCGCTCAGCAATTGGCAGATATACAGGCAGGGGGTCCTTGTCGATATACTCAACCCCAAGGTGGCGCTCTTTTTCCTGGCGTTCCTGCCCCAGTTCATCGACCCGGCGCACGGTTCGACGGTTTCCCAGTTCCTGACGCTGGGGGCTATCGTCATCCTGATTGCCCTCGCATGGGACGCCGTGCTGGTCAATATTTCCGGTTTCATCACCGGGGCGCTTCGGGCGAACAAGCGGGCAGCCGCGTGGATGAACCGCGTCATGGGCGCGATCTTCATAGGTCTGGGGCTCCGGCTGGCGGGCGAAAAACTCTGATGTGAACGGGGCGGAGCGCTCCGTCGTCGTCTCGATTCGAGGAGGAATGGCATGGGTAGGAAGCGTAAAGGAAAGGCAGGACATGGTTCTCCAGATCGGCAGGAAGAGATGCATGAGGTCGTCCACCATCCGAACTACGACATCGTCTGGGAGCCATTGGAGGGCGAGGGCTCTCCTGAAACCGCGGACCCTTATGTGAGGGAACAGCTGACGGAGCTTTATGAACTTACGGCCCGCAGCCCGGCGGAGGCGGCGCCGATCCTCGTTGAGCGCATCGAGAAATATCCCGACGTCCTCCCGTTCTATAATTATCTAACGGTGGCTTATGCACGCATGGGAGACATGGAAGAAGCGAAGACGCTCGTCAAGGGCTTGTACGAGAAGCGTCCGGACTACCTTTTCGCGAAGTTGAATTACATTGACCTTTGCGTGAACGAGGGCAGGTTTGACGAGGTTCCCAAGATACTGGGGGACAAGTATGACTTGCATCTCCTACAGCCCGGGCGCACCAGGTTCCATATCACGGAGTTCGTCGGATTCGCTGGAACCGTCGGGAATTACTTCGCTCGCATCGGCAAGATCGACCTGGCCGAGATGTTTTACGACGTTTTGCAGGAGTTGGCGCCGGACGATCCACAGACCGTGCGGCTGGAACGCGCTCTCAAAATGGGCAGGCTTTCGGAGCGGTTGAAAAAACTGAGTGCGTCCATAACCCGCAACTGATGGGCGGGACCTTACAGCCCAGACGCCCCTGCCGCATTTGAACGGGAAGGATGCGTGATGCAGTTCCAGAATAGGGCTTCGACCCAAGACGCCGCCGCTCCGGCAAGTATTTTGACGCTCTCCTCAGCGCTCAGGAAGGAGGCCGACCGGCTTCTGGCCGAAGTCGACCCCGTGATGGCGCGCATTATCGCAGACAATGGCCCCTGCACGCTAGAGCCCGAGGCGCGGCGCTCTCCCTTTGAATCGCTCGTCCGGGCGATCGTCCACCAGCAGCTCCACGGCGCCGCCGCGAAGGCGATTCTCGGGCGGCTCCTCGCGCTTTTTCCCGACGAAGGGTTTCCTAAACCCGTGGATTTTGGGGCCGTTCCGGATGATGCGCTGCGGTCGGCGGGCCTCTCGGCGGCTAAAATTGTCTCGCTCCGAGATCTGGCGGAGAAGGCCAGGAAGGGAGTGGTCCCCGGCCCGCGTAAGATCCGCTCCCTCCCGGACGAGGCCATCGTGGAGCGGCTCACGCAGGTGCGCGGCGTGGGGCGCTGGACGGTGGAAATGCTGCTTATTTTCCAGCTGGGGCGGGCCGACGTCCTCCCCGTGGACGATTTCGGCATCCGTAATGCGATAGCGAAGGCCTACGGGCTGCCGACCCTTCCCAAGCCCAAGGAAGCGCTCCTCCGGGGCGAAATCTGGCGGCCGCACCGGACGGTCGCTGCATGGCATCTCTGGAATAGCGTGAACGGAGAGGCCAAAGTCTAGGAAAAGTCCGCAAAGCAGGATTCGGGCGCGTGTGCGGGTTTCCAGCCGACGGCGTCTTTTCCCCGCTCCTTCACATGGAACATCGCCTGGTCGGCAAGCGCGAGAAGTCCTGCGATGTCCGTTGCGTCATCCGGGAAAGTCGCGATCCCGAAACTCGCCCGCAAGCTGACTGAATGCCCCTGACTTGCAAGGTACGAGGTGGCTTTCATAGCCGCCCGGATCTCTTCCGCTTTTTCCTGCGCCTCGCTTTTTCCGAATCCCGGCAACGCCGCCACGAACTCGTCGCCCCCGTAGGCGACGCCGAAAGCGGGCTCCGCGAGGCAGCTCCGTATGGTGGCGGCCACTTCCTTGAGCGCCTGACTGCCGTTGAGGTGCCCATAGGAGTCCACGACGCGTTTGAAGTTATCCATATCCATGAAAATGAGAGAAAAGGGCGCTTCGCCCGCCTTGCTCTCCAGGATGAGGTCTTCGAGCGCCCGGTAGAGGTGACGGGTGTTGTAGAGCCCCGTCAGGCTGTCGTGAATTGCCATATGGCGGAACATTTCGCGGCTCTTCCTGAGTTCGTCCTCGGCGCGCTTCCTGGCGGTGTTGTCCGCGACCATTCCTTCAAAAATGGCCTCCCGGTCGCCAGCGTCGATAAGGCGCATGTTGACGAGGACCCAGACGGGGGAGCCGTCCTTGCGTTTGAGTTTCAATTCGTAGTTGGTGAGGTAGCCTTTCGCCTTGAGCGCCTGCACCATCTTGTCCCAGTCTCCCGCCTCAAAATGGGCGTCCAGGGACGCGCCGTCCGACTCCATGAACTCCGCCGGAGAATCGAAGCCGAGTATTCGGGCGCAGGCCGGGTTGACGCCGAGCGCCTTGCCGGAAGTCGTCGCCTGGAATATCCCCTGCACGGCGTTTTCGTACATGCCACGGTAGTTTCTTTCGGAGATTTCCAGCTCCCTCTGCAACGACTTGAGTTCGGTGAGGTCTGTGACGAACCCCACGTGCCCGACTATTTCCCCGGCGGCGTTTCGCATGGAGCTGCCGTGGATGAGTATGGGAATCCGCCTGCCGTCCCGCGCGATAAGTTCTCCTTCGATCCTCCGGTAGTCCTGCATGCACAGGACGTCCTTGTTGGCCAGCACGTATTCGCGGTATTCGTCCGTGGCTAAGTCGAGAAGAAGCCTGCCGGCGAGTTCTTCGCGCGTGTAGCCGATCATTCTGCAGTAAGCGTCGTTTGCGTCGATGACGTGGAATTCCTGGTCGAGCATGATGAAACCCTCGGCGGCTGTCTCGACGATGCGCCGGTACCGCACTTCGCTGTTTCTCAACGCCTGCTCCTTCTGCTCGATTTCCTCCCGCGCGGCTTCCACTTCCTGGACGAGTGTGAGGTAGAGCGAGGCGTGCAGGTCTTTCACCGATTCCAACCGCCTTCGGTAATCCTCTGAGCGCGCGAGCTTTTTATTAAGAAATGCGCATTCCTGCTGGAGTTCGTCGGGATCGGGGGACGCTTCGGCCGCGGCGTGGGACGCCTCCGCGCCTTGGGCGGCCTCCGGCGATTCGGAGCCGGAGGCGTCCTTTTGCGCCTCGTCCCCAAGGGCTTCGCCTACGAGGAGCGTTATGAGGGCCGCATTGTGAAAAAAGCACTCTCCGCCGCCGACATGCGGGCCGATCTCTCCGTTGCCGTAAAATCCCATGAAGGGCGCGCCGGGGGAGATCGCCTCCAGCACGATGTCCATCTCTTCGCGCGCCCGCGTTCCCATGGTTTCCTTACGCAGGACGCAGGAGAAGGCGAGCGCGAAGCGCGGGGCCATTTTCTGTCCGAACTCGCGCAAGGGCTCCACGGCTTTCTTCGTGTCGTCTATGACGGCGTCCCGGAGCGCTTCCGTTATCTGCACCGTGCAGCCCTCGGGGATGGCTCCCGAGAAGGTGATCGCCCCGTCTTCTTCGTCATAGTGGATGGGCTCACGGAGGTAGAACTGCTCCTGGCCGTCTTCATAGACCGCGAGCGGGAAGGCCGATGCAGGCTCTGTGTGGCGGCCTAGGTAGTAGCGGTAGAAGTCGAGCGCGCGGAGGCTCCCGATCGTCAGCACCTTGCGCCCATTGGCTTTCACCACCTCCGCCCGCTTCCCGACGGGCTTCCAGCTAACCGAGATGACAAAACCGTATTTGACGCCCCTCCCGAAGAGCAGGACAGGAATAGCGTCTTCGAGGACTTCGTCGTTGCAGAAACCCAAAGTCCGCAGCCCGTCGCTTTGGTGGCGGGCGGCGCACCCGCCGAACACGCCGCAGGCTTTCGACAGCTCGCGGCTCAGGGCCCTCATGACGCGGTTGGGTGATTTGTCGAAGAGGTCCGGCATGGTGAGGCACAGGACTTCGGGCTTGGAAAGCCTTCCCCTTGCCCGGCGCACCGCCTCGCGGACCGCCGCTTCGGGGTCTCCCGAAAGGTTGCGCCCCACTCCGACGCCCATTTCGATGGCATCCGAATGGATCGCCATCAACGCGATGGAGTCGTCGCTGACGCCGTATCCCGAGGAAAACTCCCCGGCGGTGGTGCAGCCTATGAGCGCCATTCCCGGAAACCCGCTCCGGATGGCCTCGAGCATGCGTTTGTGGTCCACTTCCGAGCCGCAGTACACGATTCCAGCCTGCGGCTTGAGACCGTCCAAACCCCTCTTGCACTGATGGATGGCGTTCTCGACGGTTCTGGCGGCGTCCAGGCCTTCTGCCTGACCAAGTCCGATTTTCATCATGGCGTTCGTCTCTGTAAATTTCGTTGCGTGCTTTATTGCGCAAATTATCGCAAGGATGGCTTCCGTTCGAGCTTCTATGGCTATTTTATAAAGGCTGCCGATAGCCCATAGCAACACTTTTTCCATAGCATCCCTTTATTTTTTCACAACTTACAGCGATGCTTGACGAGAAGGAAGGTTCCTGGGGCTGTGGTGGGCGGCTGGAAAGAGGGGGACTGGGACGCCCCGGGAGAGGGGCCGGGGCGTCCGACGGTGGAGGCTGTTGGGGAGTCCTCCTCCTAGTCTTGCTGCTTCTCGAGGGCCGCGTAGAACTTGCCCTTATCTCTCTGGACCAGCAGCAGCATCGATCCCTTGCTTTTTTCCGCTTCCGTCATCCTGTCCCTGGCTTCCTGGACGGATTTGACAGGATGGCGGTTCACTTCGACGATCACGTCTCCGCGCCTCAAGGAGGCCCTGTCGGCGGGGCTGCCGGGTTCGACGTCCGTGATCACCGCGCCCTGGTCGGCATTGACTCCAAGGCCCTGCGCTATTTGAGGCGTCAGCTCTTCAAGCGTCATGCCCCATTTTTCGCGCGTCGCACGCTTCTCGGCGGGACGGGCTTCGTCGGCGGCGAGCTTGGCGACCTTTATCTGGATCTTCATTTCCTTGCCGTCTCTCAGCACGGTCATTTCGGCTTTGTCGCCAACCGCCGTGGCCGCTACGATAGCCGGCAGGTCGTGGCTGTCTTTCACTTCCTTCCCGTTGAAGGCGATGATGACGTCGCCCCGCTTGATTCCAGCCTTATCGGACGGGCCGTCCGGGACCACGTCGGCCACCAGAGCGCCGCTATGGTTCTTAAGCCCCATGGCCTTCGCGAGTTCTTCCGACATGGACTGGATGTTCACGCCGATGTAGCCTCGGGTGACCTCGCCGTTTTCCTCAAGCTGCGGAATGAGCTCCTTGGCGGTGTTGATCGGAATGGCGAATCCGATTCCCTGGCCATTGGGGATGATCGCGGTGTTAATTCCGACGACGGCCCCTGTCATGTCAAAGAGAGGGCCGCCCGAGTTGCCGGGATTGATGGACGCGTCGGTCTGGATGAAGTCGTCGTAGGGGCCGGCGCCTATGACCCTGCCCTTGGCGCTCACGATGCCGGATGTGACGGTGTGGTCCAATCCGAAGGGGTTCCCGATGGCGATGACCTGGTCGCCGACGCGGAGCTTTTCGGAGTCTCCCAGCCTGGCGGCGGGCAGTTCCTTGCCAGCCTTTATTTTCAGGACGGCGAGATCTGTCTTCGGGTCGCACCCTATTATTTCAGCGGAATATTCGCTCTTGTCTTCCAGGGTGACCTTCACGTCCTTCGCTCCGTCCACTACGTGATTGTTGGTGAGAATGTATCCGTCGGGGCTGATGACGACGCCCGACCCCGCGCCCTGCACGCGCTGGCGCGGCTGCATCTGGCCGTTTTCACCAAAAAACTTCTGAAAGAAATCGCCGAAGGGGTCCGCCTGTCCATTGGGGAAGCGGAATTCCCGAAACTGGCGAAATTGGGTCGTCTCTATTTTCGTAACCTTCACGTTTACTACGGAAGGACTCAGCTTCTCGACCAAGGGCGCAAAGGATAGTCCCATGCCGGGCGCAAGGGCGGCTGGAGGCTCCTCGGCGGACTGAGCGGCGGCCCCTTCCGTTGCGGCGAACGCCGTGGAAGCGGCCCCCCATCCGGCTATGGTCGCAAGGCCGATCCAGACCGTGAGCAGCGCAACGACGCCAATGATCTTCAATACCTTCGGCTGATTGCGGCGGATCTTGACCGCGGTCTCCGTCGCGCCGCGCCGGCTTGCCGCAACCACGCTCGCTACGCTCCTCGGAGGTTCGGACCGTTTCATGTTCATGCCGACCGTCCCTCTAGAGTGCTTTTCCGCCCTCAAGAAGGGGAGGTGGACCGTTTGGCGCCCGTGTTTCTTTCGCGCTCCCCGGTTCGGCTTGAAAAGCCGTCCAAGAACACTCTCCATGCGATCTCCCGCCAAACGCCGCTTGCCGTTCGGATCGCAGTAGCCCATATCTTCCACGGTCAATCGCCCGCAGAACATAGTCCAAAAAATTTCCATGCATGCACTAACCATTGTCGCTCCTCCATGAACTGCGTCGAAGTGCAACCATCATCGACACGCTCCGGCGAAGCGCCGGAGCGGCCTCTCACCTTGTTGGCCTTAACGATAAACAGGGAAAATTAAGGGAGCATTAATGGCGCATTAGAATCTTCTAATGTTGGCGAGAAATCGAAAGGACTGGTTCACGGACGGACAATTGCGCCGATCTGTAGTATATGTGGCGCATATCGTTCGTGTCGAATTGTCGTGAACATGCAACGGCATCAGGGAGAATTGCCCATGACTCCGAAGGAATTGGAGCAGGCGCTGCGTTCGCTGCTCAAGGGGCCGTCTGGCGACGTGACGTTGCGGGCGGATCTGGAGCGGCTGGCCGAGGCTGAGATTTCTTTTTCGGGTTTCACCTGGTTGTGGGGGCCGGAGCTCTACCGGCGAAATCGTGTCTTTTTTCGACCGTTTGTCCTTTCACGCTTCGCTTCCTATATGACGCTGCCCAAATGGAAAGTGGAGGCTGTCGCCTGGAAAGGGGCGGTGGCGGAGATCCTCGACGCTTGGCTGGCTGAAGTGGACGCCCTCGACGATGCCGAGCTTTTCCGCAAGCTCTATAATTGGAGGCTCTCATCCGTCTATGGCTGGCGGCTTCGAGACAAACGGTCGGAGGAGGTCCGCAAGGACCTGGTCGCGCGCTTCCGCTCCGCTCCCGGGCCGGTGGAGCGGCGGACCGTGCTCCGCAAGTTCGACCTCTGGCTCCGCCTCGACGAGGAGTCAGCCCGCGCCCTTTATGCATGCGATCCTCGCGCCGCCGGGCCGTACATCTTCCCGCGCCTTCCGTCCGCATGGATGGGCGGAGGGAAGTCCCGAAAATTGTGGCGGAAGCTGCTGGAGCTTGCGGACGTCAATGGAGATGAGGGTTTTCGCTGGAAGCTCTACCGCCGTCAAGTCCCTCTGGACGATTGGAAGAAAGATTGTCTGGAGCTTTGCGCCCGCGTCCTTGACTCCGCAGAACTCGTAGCTGAGCTGGAGAAACGCCATCCGGAAGGCTGGGGGCTAAACCTCGCCGACGGCTTTTTCAAAATCATGAAGAGCAGGGGGCGGGACGTTCTGCCTTACGTGATGCCGCGCCTGCGACAGGTGTGGGGCGGGTGGCTCGCGCGGGGCGACTATGGCAGGATGGCGGATTACGCCCGCGAAAGAGGCTGGTGGGACTTGTGGGCGGCGCTCATACGGGTGTGCAGCCGCAAAAAGGAGTTCAACGACGTGGTCGCGGGACTGCTGAATGACGAAGCCCTGCCGGAGGAGGAGGTGCGCGGGCGGCTGTCGGCGCTTGCGGGAGTCTCCGGAGAATGGAACTGGCCGGGGCTGGGGCTTGCGGCAGTGCACCAGCTCGATGACCGGACCGCGATCCTCCTCTACGAGCGCTTTCCGGAGATGCTGAGGGGCTCTTTCAAGATGCACGTGCAGCCGCACGTTTGGGGAGAAGTGCATCCCAAGCTGCTCGACCGGCTGATTGCGGACGGCGACGAGGAGATGATCGACTTTATCGCGAGCCGCGTCATCACGAGCTCAGGCGGCATGGGCAAGGCGGGGAAGATGTTGAAGGAATCGGACAGGCTCGCGGACTACTACGGGGCGATGAAGCGGGAAGATGTCGGGTTCGCGCGTCGCGCCGCAAACGTGCTGGGTCAGGTCCCGGCGTATTCCATCTGGTGTTACAACCGGCTGGTTCGAGAGAACCGGCTGGCGCGCCTGCTCTTCGAGCGGTCCGCCGCGTCTTTCCTGGCGGACCCGCGAGCGGTGGCGGATTTGGTCGAGGCGGGAGAGATCCACGTCATGGCGCTCGCCTACCGGGCGCTCGGGCTCGACGACGACCGCGCGCGGGAACAGGCCGCGAGCCACCTGCCGCTTCTCCTCGGGACGCTGCTGCGGCCGATCCAGCGCGGGACCCGGTCGCTGGCCTTCTCGGCGCTCGCAAACGCCGCCGGGTCGCCCGACAACGCCCGCGTCGTCCTAGAGCGGGCGAGGGACGCGCTGGTCCTGCCGGACAAGCGTTATCCGAAGGAGAAGCTTTTCGGGCTCATCGCGCGGGTGATCCATCGGCATCCGGAGTTGCGCGCGCCGGAGGAGCAGCCCGTGGTTTTCGAGCGCCCCGCTCGCGGCGGCGCCCGCAATGGAGGCGCAGCATGATCGTCGCCGTAGATTACGCCACGCCGAGCGCGTTCGCATCGGAGCGCGACCGGGCGGTGCTCGGCATCTCCGCGAACGTCCGGCGGCCCGTCCGCTTTCATGGACGGGCGCTTCGCAACATCCCGCTCCTTCGCTTCACGTTGCGCGCGCTCGGGCAGGTAATATGGTCCGACGACTCCTGGGCGAGCCAGGGAGACTATGCGGGTCGAATTCTCGACCCGATCATCACCGTTCACCCGGACCGCATTTTCTTCGAGGCGTTCAGCGGGGACCAGAGCGTCTATGCAATGGTGGTCCTCGACCCTGGAATGTTCGCCTCCGAAGGGGATGTGGCGACCGGAACCACCAATATCGATTTTACGGCGTGGCTGTGGGCGGCGCTCAATGAACTGCGTTCCAGCCGGGAGACGTGGCTTCGGATCGGCGCGGAAGGCTTCGAGGTCCAGACCGTCGGGAGCGGGGGGCGTTTTCAGCGGAAAGTGGACGTCCCCGACGACTGGGTGCGCGGCTTCCTGCAAGTGACGGGGGCGATGGCCATGCCGGGAACCCGGCTTGGCGCGCGGCCCGTGGACCTGCTCTCGGCGATCCGCTTCCTGCGCTACACCAAGGCAAAGCTTTCGCCGAGGGCGCTCCGCTACGAATGCACCCCCGGAGAGGACGCGCGCATCGTGCTGGAGCCCTGGGAGCACGCCGTGCGCCTGCGCGGGGCCGAACATGGCTGCGTCGAGCCGCGCGTTGTCCGCACGTGGGGTCGGAGGCGGCTCAAGCTGATAGAACCTCTGCTTCCCTTCGCGACCGGGGTGGACATTTACCTCAAGGGGCGGGGGCTCCCGAGCTTTTACGCTGTGCGGCTCCCGGACATGACGTTCGTGCTGGGGCTGTCGGGATGGACCAGTCAGAAATGGACGGATTCGGGGAGTTTTGATCTCCTCGGCGACCCGGCCCCAGTGAGTTCGGAGCTAGTCGGCAGGGTGCATGAAGAGTTGTCCCGGCGTTATCATGCCTCGCCAGAAGAGCTTGCGAAAGTCATCGATCTTGGCAAGGAGAGCGCGGCTTCGATTTGGCGCGCGTGCGAGCGGCTCTGCCGCCAGGGGAGGGCGGTCTTCGACGTGGAATCGCGTGCATTTCGGCATAGGGAGCTTTTCGAGGAGCCCGTGGATGAGGCGCGTCTCTTCCCGCCGGACGCGAGGCGCGAGCGGGCCGCCGCCCTGCTGGCCGGAGGGGGCGTCTCGATCGCGCTCTGCGAGCCCCAGGAAACGCGAAAGATCAAGACGTTCAAGTCGCCCGACGGGCCGGTGACGCGCGAGCTGGTCTACCGGGACTGGCGGATGGAGGGGAGCGTGGGCGGCCAGAGGACCGAAGTCGTCATAGGGGATTCGGGGCGCATCATCTTCGGGACCTGCACCTGTGCGTTCTTTAGGGACAACCTGATGGGCCGGGGGCCGTGCGAGCACATGCTGGCCCTCTTCCAGGCCGGGGCCGACGGAAGGAAGGATTCGCCAAGCTCGTTTGCGCCGCCGACGGATGGGGATGCGTGAGCAGGGGGTGCGTCCCGGCTTGGGGATTGCCCAGGAATGCCCATGAAGGTTTGAAAATTTTTATCTGGCGGGCTCATCCTGCCGCTCCTACAAAACGTAACTTCCAATCCTCGATGAGTATAGTTTACAGCCTGTTCAAGATACCGCGTCAATGAGTTGGGCAACGTCCAACCGGAGCAACGCATTCAGCGTCCGCCTCTGTAATGGAAGGGGTTGTGAGATGGCGGATCGGTGCATCTTCCTGCATGGGATGGATTTTCTTGCGGCGGATTGGCTCTTGCGTTATACAAGAACGTAGGCGGGCTGCAACCCGGCGGCGTCCGATTAGCCGTAATCACCGCGGTGGTTCGCCGCGGGGGAATGCTATACGCTTAACATCGCCAGGGCTCCCAACGTTCGAAACGTCGGGAGGCCCTGAGTCCAGGGCCTCGACAGTAATCCGCCGCCGGGTCCGCCCGCCTTGCCTCCTGTCTCTGGAAAGGCCGCGCTCCATGAGCTTCTTCGATTGGTTCAAATCGTTGTTTGGCGCCAAGCGCAAACGGGACGCATCGCGCCTTCAGCCTGCCCCCGGCGCCAGCGCCGACGCCGCGGATGAAATTGTGGACCTCTCCGGCGGCCCCCTCAAGGAGGGGCATCTCCGCCTAGCCTTGCGCGACCGGCGGCTGCTTCCGAAGGTCAAACCCCCCACTCGCGCGCTCGGCCTGACGAAGCGCAAACGCTTTATGACGTCCGAGGAGGCCGGGCGGCTCTTCGGCGAGACGATGCGGACGCGCAACCGCAATCTGCGCGACCTGCTGACCGACGAAGCGCAGCTAGCGCGCTACGGACTGCCGCTCTGGCGGAGCGAGCAGGACGTGGCCGATGCGCTCGGAATCCCACTCAGGGAGCTATGGTGGTTCTCCATCCATCGCGAGCGCGAGGAGCAGCCGCACTACATTACTTTCGCCATACCGAAGCGAAGCGGCGGCAAGCGGCTCATAATGGCTCCCAAGCGCCGCCTCAAGGAAATCCAGCGCAGATTGCTGGACCTGCTCGTGGATAAGCTGCCGGTTAGCGATTGCGCCCACGGGTTCCGGCGGGGGCGAAGCATCCGCACGGGAGCGGAGCCCCATGTCGGGAAGCGGTTTGTACTGAAGCTCGACCTGAAAGACTTTTTCCCAACCGTCACCTTCGCCCGCGTTCGCGGGATGCTCGTCGCCTATGGATACAGCTTTTCCGTCGCCGCGACGCTGGCCGTGCTCATGACCGAAGCGGAGCGCCAGCCCGTCGCCGTGGAGGACAAGGTCTATCATGTCCCGGTCGGCGCCCGTTATTGCGTGCAGGGCGCCCCGACCAGCCCTGGCCTGTGCAACGCGATTTTGCTGCGCATGGACCGCCGCCTGGAGGGCCTCGCGAGGAAACGCGGGCTGTCTTACACGCGCTACGCGGACGACCTGGTTTTTTCGGGCGATTTGGAGCGGGAGGCTTTTGAGCCGGTCCGCCGCACGGTCGTCTGCATTATCGGGGAAGAGGGTTTTGCCGCGCATCCCGGCAAGACGCGGTGCATGGGACGAGGGGGGCGGCAGTTGGTCACGGGGGTGGTGGTCAACGAAACTCTCGGATTGCCGCGTGGCGAACGACGCCGCTTGCGCGCCGCGCTGCATCGCCAGCGGATAGTCGGCGGGGGCGGCGACGCCGGTGCAAGCCGTCGTCTGCGAGGCAAGATAGCGTATCTTTCCATGTTGAATCCGGATCAAGCCGCGAAACTGGCCAAATGAATTCCCTCCGCTGATCCACTTTTTCCCTTCAAGACGCCATATTTTTCTCCCCCATAATGAGAAACTCCGCGCGCTTCGCCGGAGCATCAAGCCTGTGCGGACTTGTCACGAAAATTGCATTCACATAAGAGCTGGCCTTGCAAGCCTGGGCTGGTTAGAAAAGAGGAAGAGAAAGCCCATGGCCTTTCATGTGAAAAAGGAGAACGGAATAGATGAACGTAAGCCCTAAAATTCCCGTGGTGGGTCTTTTCCTGGCCATCGCTTTTGCACTATGGAGCGGCTCCGACGCCTGTGCGGCCGATCCATCGGGGTGGTGGCAGTCGTCGAGCGGATCACGGATTTACATCTCGTCGAATCGGGACGGAGTGATCGTTGCCGTCGAAAGCGTCGATGGGAGGAGTTCGACCTACCGGGGGCGGTGGATTCAGCCTCCCGTGAGCTTTGAGTATTTTACTCCACAGAGGGGAGTGCGCAAAGTTGTGATGGATAGCCGCAACCCCAATGTGCTGCACGTTTTTTCCCAGGATCACCGCAATGTCGACTGGGTGAGGCTCCAGGGCGGAGAGCCCCGGCCTCCGCATCCCCCCGGCGGCAATCCGGTGAGGAGCTTTCCGCCGTTGAACGGTCCTCCTGAACCGGAGCCGCATCACGTCCCTCCCGGAGATGATTATGCCTCAAGGCGGCCCGCGCCGGTCGATGGCGTATGGCGAACCGCGTCGGGAGACAGTTTCCTGGTTTCAACCACGGACATGCGTGTGTCCGTCACTGTGATCGATCCCCGGGGACGCCGGATTGCCGCCAACAGTTGGTGGCTGGTGGAGGGGGCCAGATTCGCTTATTCGCTTCCGGACAGGCCTGGCGTTACGGAATGCGAGTTGGACCCTACGAACCCGGCAAGGATGAGGGCGTCGAAAAACGGCAGGGTTACGTGGTGGGAGCGGATCCGTTGATTTGCTCTTCCAGCGGTGGGGGAGCGCCGATGAGGTTGTCCTCGCCCGCCGCCAAGGGCAGAATGACCCTGAACAAGCTCCCGCGCCCCGGCGCGCTTTCCAATTCTATGGAGCCGTCGTGAGCCGCGCAGATGCTTCTTGCGATCGAAAGCCCGAGTCCCACGCCCTTGCGGGAGAGCGCCTCGGGCGTCCTGAAAAATGGTTGGAAGATCCGCTCCCGGTCGTCGTCGGAAACGCCGATTCCGTCGTCGGCCACCTCGAGAACAGCCGAATCTCCAAAGCGCTGCACCGAAAGAGTCACACTACCCCCTGGCTCGGTGTACTTGATGCCGTTTTCCAGCAAGTTGAAGAGGAGACGCCCCATGTGCTCCCTGTCGGCCAGGACGGGCGCAGGCTCCATTGCGCCGAGGACGAGCCGCCTGGATTCTTTAGCCGCGAGGCCCTCCATCCGGTCATGGACTTCTTCCGCGAGTTCGCTCAGGTCGAGCAGTTCGCGTTGCACGTTCATGACGCCCGCGTCCGTGCGCGCGAGGAGGAGCAGTCCGGCCACGAGGTGCGAGATTCGGTCGATTTCCTCCAGGGCGCTCGTGAGGATCTCTTGGTATTCTTCCGGAGTTCGCACGGAGCGGAGGGCCACTTCCATTTCGCCGCGCATGATGGTGAGGGGCGTCTGGAGTTCGTGGGATGCGTTGGCTGAGAACTGGCGCACCTGCCGGAACGCCGCGTCGAGCCGCCCGAGCATCCGGTTGAGAGTGCGCGCAAGCCGGTCCAGTTCGTCGCCGATGCCTGTCTCCTCGAGGCGCTCGGTGAGGTCGGCGGCCCCGATGCGGTCAGCGGCTTCGGTCATGCGGTCCACGGGCTTGAGCGCCCGATGCGCGAGCAGCCACCCGCCCAGCCCCGCCAGAAGGAGTCCCATTGGAAGCAGTCCCGCCATGATGAGCAGAAATCGGGAGCGCGTTTCGTAGAGACTCTGGAGCGACATGCCGACCTGGACGAGGTTCACCGGATAGCCCCCTTGCATCACGGGTAGCGTGAGGATGCGGACGGGGTAGGCGTCGATGCCATCCACGGTTTCATAAGTAGGAATGCCCCGGAGTGCGTTTCTCAGGGTTTCCTCGGTGAGCGGCAGTTTTTCCGTCGGGTTGGGGTGCAGTTGCTTGCCCGCGCCCTGTGGGTCGAGCATGCGGAAATAGCGCGCGAGCGGCGAAAACCCGAAGAATCGGCGGAATGTTTCGTCAAGGTCCGCGAGCACCTGGGGGTTGACTCCTCCGTGCGACCTCTCGGCCATGACTTCCGCGACGCCTCGGAGGGCCTTGTCAGTCTGGTGGGAAATGCTGTAAGAGAGCAGCCAGAAGGCCGTCCCGCCGAGCACCGCGAGCGTTGCCGTCAGGAGGCTCATGTACCAGATGGTGAGCCGGAGCCTCAACGACCTGATAGCCATGGGCGTCACTCCTCCTTCATGACGTATCCGGCGCCGCGCACCGTGTGAATGAGCTTTTGCCTCCCCCCGGAGTCTATTTTCTTCCGGAGGTAATTCACATACACGTCGACGATATTGGTCATGGCGTCGAAATCGTAATCCCAGACGTGCTCCGCGATCATGGTTCGGGTGAGCACCCTTCCGGGGTTGCGCATGAAGTAGTCGAGCAGCGCGAATTCCTTGGTGGTGAGATCGATTTTTTCCTCCCCTCGGTGGACGACGCGGCGGGCGGGGTCGAGGGTCAGGTCGGAAACCTGGAGAATCGGATGCTTTACTTCGCCGCTTCTCCGCAGGAGCGCCCTCACCCTCGCTACGAGTTCCTCGAAGGCGAATGGCTTGGTGATGTAATCGTCGGCCCCAGAGTCGAGACCCTGCACTTTGTCTTCAATGGAGGCCCTCACGGTCAGGAGCAGCACCGGGGTTGCGACGTTGCGCCTCCTGAGCTCACGGAGCACCGAAATGCCATCCTTCCGGGGCAGCTGGACGTCGAGAAGAATGAGATCGTGCGATCGGTCGAGGCCGCATTCGAGCCCCGTCTCGCCGTCGTGCGCCACGTCCACCGCGTAGCCTTCCTCTTCCAAGCCCTTCTTAATGAATCCCGCAAGCTTTTTTTCGTCCTCAACGACAAGGAGCCGCATCCGATCGCCTCTTTGATGGTTGTGGTGAGCGCCTGGAACTTGTAATATATACGATATTATTATTACACCATATCTCGGAAGAGTCAAAAGGCGTCCGGAGCGAGTGTAGGGAGCAAGTAGAATGTCCGCACTTGTAGCACATAAATTGTCCGGTTCTCATTGGGGGCGGAGGGAGTGGGCCAATGACCTGAATCCGTGAGGGCAAAGTGAGGAAAGCGATTTCCTTGCCCCAAAATGTATAAAAATGAATCGGTAATTGGGTGCTAGGATCTACAACATGATCTCCGCGAGCCGAAAAGGCGGAATTCGCCGTTATTTC
>CALFXO010000087.1 GCA_937958025.1 uncultured Syntrophobacteraceae bacterium | reverse complement strand
CATCCCGAGAACCACCCTCTGGCGCAAAATCAAGGAGTTCAAGCTGGAGTAGGAGTGAAAATCCGGGAGTTCGAGCTGTAGCAGGAACGGAATGGGAAGCTGAAGCTGCCTCGCGCTCGAATTATTTATGCGAGCGTCAGCAGAAGAGCGGCACACGGCTCTTCTGCTGGGAGCTTTACAACAGCCTCGTTAATAGCGTCTATTCTTAAATCCCGTTGGCCATACATTGGATGGTTGCCTCGTTGTAGAGAGCATCAGGCAAGAATAAAGCCTTTCCGCGTTTTCTCCCGGAGCGCCGCGCTCTTAAATGCTATGTCCGTGCGACCGCCTTTATTCCTCCTCGGCGGCCCATCCCATAACCGACCCTGTAGACATCGGGCAAATTCACACGACCATCGGTCATGCGTTCAAAGACCCCTAATTTCTCCAGGTCCAATCGAACGCCATTGGGCGAATCCACATCTAGGTGAACGGGAGGCAACTTTACATTAGCTTCCGATATTTCCCGACTAAGTCGGCTTAGTGTCCCATGACTATTCCATTTGGAAGCTATTTCCTCAAATTTACATGGTACGGTTAGACCGGATAACGGGCTCATCAGCACCTGCACCCATGGGTAGTCTTCTTGCATTTCCCTGACGCGGATGCGGGACGCCTCCTGCACACCACGCTTGATGCTCTCGTAGTACAATGCGTAGGGGTGTTCTTTTGGAATGCTCAGTCTATCGTCAGCGGCATGACGCAAAGCGGCCATGAAGCTGCGGGGACTGACTTGGCGATAGGCATCGCCTAAATGGTTGGGCAACCACGTGTAGGGGTAGCCGCGCCTCATATCTCGTCCCATCCATGGTCCGGTGATCGCATGGAAAATAGTCCGCTGCAAGTGCACATCAATCCGCAGCTTCTCTGGTGCAATCCAGACTCCTTCTTGGCTGTGCCATTTGATCCTGAACTCTTCGGCGCAGCCATCACGGAACACTTGACCGTGCCTGGGCTCATTTGCCAAATACTGCCAAAGCAAACTATAGAGCTCGTTTGGAGGCCAACGCAGCTCCGTTTTCTGGTTTAAGATCTTTGAAGAGTCTGGAAAATTGGCTACGACCACATCTTCAAGATGATCGGGACGAACAAAAGCCTTCGGGCGAATGCGTTTGTATGGCCTAAAATCCAGCAGCACCTGCAAAAGCCCCCGCACCAGCTCGGACATGATGCTCCAGTTGTCTGCGGTGCGATCCAGTGCATCGAAAAGGATGAGATGGTGCAAGTTCTTCTGATCAAGCTGACTATCGGCTTTGAAGAGGAGTTGCTCCACATCCTCTGGGTGGTTTGCAACCCAGTCGATTTTCTCTTTCCAGCTACCTGACTGGATTCGAAGGAGACTTTGCTTCTCTAACACTTGCCAAACGACGATTGTTCGCCAAATCTGGCGGGCGTCACACGACTCAATCAGCTTGGCAATTGCATCTTTCCCAGGATAATCCCCAGGCGACGGCTTCTCTCCAAACCCTTGAGTTACGATGGCATCTGCGTTAAGACCTGCTGCCGGCATCAGGCTAGTTATAAGCTGGCGGTGCTCTTTGCTTTGCAACGCCGACCACCAGAAGCTCTTTCCAGAACCACGAATTCCGACAACCAGCATGCTGTCAGGGCGTAACGCCCAGGCATGACTAGCTGGGGCATACGTCTGTTTCAAATCAGGGGTGTTCCCGGATACGGCAACGTCCATGGGCAGGGCATCTCTCACCAGTCCTCGGACTTCTTGGGGAAAGCGGTATTCGCTCATGAATACTCCTCCCCCGAAAACACCATTCCATCTGCTCTACTCAAGAAGGAACCAAGCGCCGCTTCCGCAATCTGCGCGTCCACTCCCGCCCCAGACTCCGCAGGATTAAACTCCTGTAGTGCACGGTTCCAGTAAATCGAGAGTGGATAGTGAGGCGCCTCTTCACTTCCCAGGTCGAAACTGAATGCATCCGGATCTTCAGCCGCGGTTGCATCATAAATGTGATCGCGGAAAAGATCCCAGGAGCGCTCGCTAAATCGTCGTAAATATTCCTCTCGTCCAGTTTCCGGGACCATTCCTGCCACCATCTGCAACCGTTGACGGAATTCAGAGACTTGCGGATGATCTTTCCAATGACGAAAGAGAAAAGAATAGGCGGTCCATGTTTGCGCCGAATCAATGGCAAAAAGGAATACGTCTGCTCCCATGCGGGTGACCAGCACCGCCGCAATGTCGTGGAGGCCGGCTCTACTATCCAGAAAGACCACGTCCGGTTCTTGAGCCAATTCGATGTGCTCCACCATTCTTTGCAAGCGCTCTCCCCATGACGCCGCACCCGTTCCGGGTTGTTCCATGTAGCATCTGGCCAGCTTAGGCAGATAGTCCCCGGTTTCGCTTCCAAAGGCCGGAACTACCTGAATGCCGCCCGGAAGGTCCCTTGCAAGCGGGCTCGCCGCCATCATTGCCCGCTCCACTATTTCGGATTGGCCGACGCCATCCTCGACAAACCAGTCCACAATGCCATATTCCGGCAAATGCTCCTGCGGGAGCAGCGTGCTGCTTACACCGGGGGACTCCAGATCGAGATCAAGAATCAGAACCTGCTTTCCCTGCTTCGCCAGCCACCAAGCCCATATTATAAGAGCGGTGGAACGCCCAACGCCGCCCTTGATGCCGAAGAAAGTCACGCGACGGTTTTTCGTCTTGCGCTTCATGGGCGCGCGCCCCCAATCCTGTCCCATTATTTGTCGGTCGAGAAGCCAGAGTTTCCGGTGGTTTTCTTCAAAGACAAGTCGCCTGTCAGGATTTTCGAGAAGCTGCCCCCCTTCCATCAAGTCGTCGCTGAACAATATCAAAGTTAATGGGGTGGAAGAATATGCGCCCAACGCCTTATGGAGCTCGGAGGAGAACTCACTCAAGCGGCTTTGACTGTAACCTGACTTATTGCCTGGAAGCACCAGTCGAATGCGACCAATCAGGTCGCGTACAATAAACACATCGTCGACAAAAACATCCCAATATTCTCTTACCTTGTCTTGCGTGATCTTTAACGCAAGCTCAAAAGTGACTTGTCTTCCACTCATGAGACCACTCCGTCGGAAAAAGCTTTCTGGAGAATGAACATTATCTTTTCAGCGGCGTTTTGATGCTGTTCAACCTGATCTCGAAAAAATGAAGATCGATGATGATATCGTTGATTAACGTCCCAGGCATCGAATGGGTTTTCGCCTTCCAGCAGGTATGCAACATAGCGGGCGCCATTGCGATTCTCTGCAAAAGTGACAAATTCATTCCACAACTTATTGATATGAACCCGATGCTGTTCCTCTCTTGGCCTCCCGTCAGCGGTCAACATCATCCCAAGTCCAAGCATAATCGCTTTCAACGCGCATTCTGCCGCCATTCCCAACAAATGGTCGGCATTTGCCATCCGATCCTTTTCAAAAAGAAGAGCTGCGTCTAACCAATGGCGTTCTGCCGCGTCACGAAAATCGACATCCATATACTTGTCTCCTGTGCCTAGCTTCACACAAAAAGATTTTAAACACTTGCGTTTCTTGTACAATCATTCCATTTTCGAGCGTGGATTTCATTCCTGAAGGTTCCTCGGTGGCTTTTTGTGGAAGAGTCCGCAAAGCGGTCTCAATCATGGAAGCCAGCGGTAAGGATGGAAAAATCTCACAGTACATGCGCTACCCCAAGAATCTTGCCACTTGCTGCATCTCGTTGGCGAAATTGCGACCGGATGTGGACGATGGGAGCGGTTTGCCTTCATTGCGATAGAGTTCAATCGCCTTTTCGTTGTCGCCGTGGGTCCCACCATATATCAAACCTGGCGAGCTGCCTACATAGCAATGATCCTTATCCGACCAATCGACGATTTTTGCATATCTCGCGCTGTCTTTCATATTCTTGATTCTTCAACGGCGGACCTCACGGTCTGGATAGGATATCCTTGATTGCCAAATCCTACCCCTTCGGGCTCTCTTATCAATCCCTCACCTTTGACGGCATTCAGCCTTCCTCCTGATGAGCAAACCGCGAGGCATCTATTGCACATCGGAAAGCCAGCCAGTTTCGATAACAGGCATAATAACAATACTGCACCCGGCTTTCTGGAAACAAGCAGGAAAAGCGCCAAATTGCGAATCGCCGCATTCCGACCGCCTACGAAGGCATCCACACGGACGAAATCTCCGGCCTCATCGGGGCGT
>CALFXO010000086.1 GCA_937958025.1 uncultured Syntrophobacteraceae bacterium | reverse complement strand
GGGCGGTGGAGATGCGGGGAGCCTTTGGCGGGCCTGAAACATCGGTTTCGGGCCCGCCATGTTTGTAGGTGAGCTTGGGAGATCAGGGAAGGTTTCGCAGTTCCCGCTTGAGCACTTTTCCGGAGGGCGTCCTCGGCAGCTTGTCTATGAACTCGACCGCCTTCGGCGTCTTATAGCCCGCCAGATTTGCCCGGCAGTGCGCGATGACCGCCTCCGGGGTTATTTGCGCATCGGGGTCCCGTTCTATAAACACCTTCGGGGCTTGCCCCCATTTTTCGTCCGGGATTCCGATGGCCGAAACATCGAGGACGCCGGGCATCGCCCGGATGACCCGCTCGATTTCAGCGGGATAGACGTTTTCCCCGCCGGAAATCAGCATGTCTTTCGCCCGGTCGATCACGTAAAGATACCCTTCCTCGTCAAACTTTCCGATGTCTCCCGTGTGAAGCCACCCGTCGCGGATGGTCTTGCGGGTGTCGTCGGGACGGTTCCAATATCCTTGCATGACGTGCGGCGCCCGCACGATGATCTCGCCTGGGACGCCTCGCGGCAGGTCCGCGCCTTCGGCGTCGATGATCCGGATGTCCACGTTGAAATAAGGCTTTCCGGCGGACTCGGGCTTGCGGAAGGCGTCCTCGAGGTTCATGAGCGCCCCCGGGCCGCACATCTCGGTGAGTCCCCAGAGATTCTGGCATACCACTCCAATGCGCTCGTGCGCTTCCTTTATCAGTTCGTAGGGGAGCGGCGATCCGGGGAGGATGGCGTACTTCCAGCAGTCGAGGCGGCAGGAGTCGAGGTTCGGCGCCTGTAGCATCATCTTCATGATGGTGGTGACGCCAAGCATGAGCCTTACATTGTATTTCTCGATCAACTGGAGCGCCTTGACAGGCTCGAACTTCTCCATGATGACGCTGCATATGCCGCGCACGACATGGCCAAGAAAAGGAGTTATCGCCCCCGAATGGAAGAACGGCCCCAGAATGAGGCACCGGTCGGGGTAGGTGTAATTGAGGCCGATCACCATATCGACTCCGGCGCTGTACATCCCGCGATGGCTCAGCATGGCGCCTTTGGGATATCCAGTCGTCCCCGAGGTGTACATGATGACGTTCAGGTCGCCCTCGTCGATCGCCGTCGATGGCTCCTCCGGAGCGCCATTGCGGATGAGCGTCTCGTAATCGAGCGCTCCGGGAACGGCGGAAGAGCCGGTGGAGACGTTGTTGCGCATTCTCCCCGGAGTTTCCATTTCAAGGACCCTCGCCTCGCACGCCGAACCGCAGAAAAAGTGCGCAACACCGCAGTCTTCCAGTATATAATCCATCTCAGGGCCGGAAAGTCGAATGTTTAGAGGGGCCAGCACCGCGCCGATCTTGGACGCCGCGAAATAGACCTCCAGGAACTCGTTGCTGTTGTGCATGAGGACCCCTATATGGTCCCCCTGCTTCACTCCCAGCCCCAGCAGGCTGTTCGCCAGCCTGTTCGACCGCTCGTTCAGCTCCCCGAAGGTGTAAACCTTGCCGTTGAATATCAAGGCCTCCCGGTCAGGACTTATCAGCGCCCTTTTCGAGATAATCTTCCCTATAATCATGCCAAACACCTCCCCCGCGCTCTATATGGACCGCTCCTGTCCGGAGTGGACGGCCTTCCTTCCATCATGAAGGTCCATTGGTTGATAGGTATCAAAATGCCTCAGTTTCTATCAGGCATTGAAAACCCTGCCCTTCGTTTCGGGACCGAGGGCGAAAACCGCCACGCCCGCGACGACCGCCAGGCCAGCCGCGGCATAAAACGTGGCGCCGGCTCCGAACGAGCTCATCACCCACGCCAGGAAAATCGGTCCGATCATGGAGCCAGCCCGTCCGCAGGCCAGACCGAATCCCGACCCCGTAGCCCGAAGGTGCGTCTCGAATAACTCGGGCGTATAAACGTTATTGACCATTGCCAGGGCGTATTTGCCGAACTGGTAGAAACCGCCCATGACGATGACCATGGAAACGGAAGTGGAGATTCCGTACAAATACGCGAATACAGCCGTCAGACAGGCGCAAAGGAGCACTGTCGCCTTCCGTCCGATTTTCTCCACGCCCCACGCCACCAGGAAGAAGGCCGGAATGCCTCCGACGACCCCCAACGCCATGAATCCGGTCGATTTGATGATGGAAAATCCCTTGGCCATCAGAAGCGTGGTCAACCATGTAGCCAAACCATAGTCGCTCATCATGCAGCAGGAATACCATATGGTGCACATCAGTAGTATCTTCCAGTACTTGGAAGTAAAAAGCTCGGTTGTCCTGCCAGGCTTTGGCGCGGCCTTCGCGGTGGCGGCCACCGGAGGCAGCGGTTGCCCCGTGCTTTTCTGGACCTTATCCTCCCACATGTCGGTGATATTATCCGCCTCTTCATAGCGGCCCTTGGACTCCAGCCAAAGGGCCGATTCAGGGCAGGTCTTCCAGATAATGAGAAAAGCGAGGGCAGGCAAGGCCTCGGCGATAAAGCATCCCTGCCAACCGTATCTGGGGAGCACTATCATGGTGAGCAGTCCGGCAAAAGCGATTCCGCAAGGCACTAGCATCTGGTAGAGCGTCATGTACTTGCCGCGCGCCGCCGACGGTATTATCTCGCTGAGATACGCCATGGCGACGGGAATCTGCGCCCCCAGGCCGATCCCCAGCACGAACCGGCAGACGAACAAGCCCGCGATCGTGCTTTGCCGAGAGAGGACGAAGCCCGCCGTTCCCCAGATCATCATGGAGGCGATGACCATTTTCTTGCGTCCCATCATGTCGGAGAGCGTTCCCGCAAGCAGGGAGCCAATGAGCATTCCCGCAAAGCTTACGGACCCGAGATATCCTCCGAGCACTGGGGTCAGCTGAAATTCTTTCACGATGACGGGCATGAGAAAAGACATTCCACCCAGATCGATGGCCTCGCAAAACCACGAAATGAACAGCCCGAAGCACACCAGCCTGTGATAGTTGGAGATAGGAAGCCGTTCCAACCTGTTGGACACCCCAATCCGATGCGCCGGGGCGGCGGCCTTTTCCACCGCGCCGGAGAACTCCCCCTGCTGCAATCCCCTGGAGCCAACCGCGTTTGCATCCATTGCCTTCATCCTCCTCATGTCGCGGCGCGGGCGGCGACCGCCCAAAACGGACGCGCCCGGCGCCATGGACCCAGTTTATTCCTCCAACGTGGAGCGGCTCCCGCCTTGCCGTGGGGGATCACTGTCAATCGGGCTTCCGCTGCATGAGGAGGATGAGACGATGGAACAGCATCGTGATCGGAATCGGATATGGAAATCTACTTTCCGTTGCACCCGAGTGCGGCAATAGGGCGGTGTATCGGGGACCCCTGAGACCCCCTGCAACACCTTTCTTGCGTTGAGCCGTTTGCGCTCCACAAACCGGCCCCTTTGGCCGGACGGAGGCTCCTTATTTTGCAAATTCCGGTTTTCTTTTCTGGAGAAACGCCGAAATGCCTTCCTTTGACGATTCCGCGCACGATATGCGTCCAGCGCCCAGGTAATTCGCCCGGAGGGCTTCCTCCAGGGTGGGAGCGGCGGCGGCGGCCTTCACCGTGTCCGCGATGATGGAAATGGCCTCCCGGCTGAGCGGCAACGAGCCCGCCTTCGGGGCATCCACCGGGACGATTTCCGGGATGGCGACGGGGCCTTCCGGAATCGCCGTGGTCTTTCCCTCGTGCTTCCGCACTTCCTCGATCGCCGCGCGGATGAGGCTCGGGAAGTCATCGACAACCTTGGAGACCATGCCGATCTCAGCGGCTTCCGAAGCGGTGAGCTTCCTGGCGTAGCAGATCATTTCATGGAATGTGGAGGCTCCGGCGGGCCAACGCCGGTACGGGACGACGCATCCCCCGGTTCCGGGCAGGATTCCG